>CAITXW010000356.1 GCA_903896425.1 uncultured beta proteobacterium
AACTGCGCCACATTATCGGCGCGCTGCTGGCCGCGCTCGTGCTGCTGGGCTTGGGTGGCTGCAGCGCCGTCAAACTGAGTTACCAGAACGCGCCGGAATTGACGTACTGGTGGCTCGACAGCTACCTTGATCTCAATGACACGCAGTCGCGCCAATTGCGCGCCGAACTGAAGACCCTGCACACCTGGCACCGCCAGCAGGAACTACCGCTCTACCTCGACGCGCTGGAACAGATGCAGCGCATGGCGCCCAGCAACGTGACCCCGACGCAGGTCTGCACGCTAATCGACACGCTGCGACCGCGCTGGCAGGCTTTGCTGGAGCGACTTGAGCCCGGCAGCGCCGCGCTGGCGCCAACATTGACGGCGGCGCAGCTCGAACACCTGGCGCGCCAGTTTGACAAACGCAGCCAGAAATGGCGCGAGGAATGGCGCTCCGGTACGCCGCAAGAACGCCAAGCACGCCGCCTCAAACGCTTGCGCGAGCGAGCCGAGAGTTTTTATGGTTCTTTAGAGGAATTGCAAGTCGCCGTCCTGCGCGCCAGTGTTGCCAGCTCGGTCTTCGACGCCAATCTCAGTGAGCGCGAAGTCGAACGCCGCTACCGCGACATTGTGCAGACACTGCGGCTGTTGCAGGGCGGCAACCCAAGCGGCACATCGATCCAGGCACGGGTGCACGACCTGTTGGAGCGCAGTGTGCGCTCGCCTGAGCCAGACTACCGGGCTTATTCCGACCGACTGAACCAGGAAAACTGCGTCACCCTGGCTGCTTTGCACAACAGCACGAGCGTGCCCCAGCGACGCCAACTGGCCGACACCTTGAAGGACTACGCCAGCGATGTGCGCGCATTGATGGCAGCGCCGGACTGAAGCCGCCTAAGATCGCGCCATGGCCATCAGCGTATTTGATCTCTTCAAGGTTGGCATCGGACCCAGCAGTTCGCATACCGTCGGTCCGATGCGCGCCGCGCGCCTGTTCGCACAGGCGCTCGAACGCGATGGACTGCTGGGCCAAACCAGCGCCGTCAAATGCGAGCTCTACGGCTCGCTGGGTGCCACCGGCAAAGGACACGGCTCGGATCAGGCCATCATGCTGGGGCTGCTCGGCCATGCGCCCGATACGGTGGACGTGGACGCCGTGCCGGCCATGATCGCAGCGGTGCGTGCCAGCCAGCGTCTGGCGCTGCTGGGCACCCATAGCGTTGCCTTTCGCGAAAAGGAACACCTGCTGCTGTACCGGCGCGAGGCTATGGCAGAGCACCCGAACGGCATGAAATTCAGCGCGCTCGACGCCCAAGGTGTATTGCTGCGGCAAAGCCGCTACCTCAGTGTTGGCGGTGGCTTTGTCGTGACCGCAGGCGCCAGCAACGAGGCCGTTCTGAGCGCTTACCGCAAAGTGCCGTATCCCTTCACCTCCGGCAACGAACTGCTCGCGCTGTGCAAACAGCATGGGTTGAGCATCGGCGAACTGATGTGGGCCAACGAGCGCATCTGGCGCAGCGACGCCGAAATCCGCGCCGGGCTGCTCGCCATCTGGCAGGTCATGCAGGAATGCGTGCAGCGCGGGCTGAGCCGTTCGGGCACACTGCCGGGTCCGTTCCAGGTGCAGCGGCGCGCGCCCTTGCTCGCGGCCCAGTTGCGCGAGCGGGCCGAGCGCGCGCTGGCAGATCCGCTCTCGGTGCTGGACTGGATCAATGTCTACGCCTTTGCGGTGAACGAGGAAAACGCAGCGGGCGGGCGCGTTGTGACAGCGCCCACCAATGGCGCTGCGGGGGTGATACCGGCGGTGCTGCACTACTGCGACCGCTTTGTGCTGGGCAACGACCGCGGTGCAAGCCACGACAAGCGCAACGACGCCATCATCGACTTCCTGATGAACGCCGCCGCCATCGGCATGCTGTACAAACGCAACGCATCCATCAGCGGCGCCGAAGTTGGCTGCCAGGGCGAAGTCGGCGTGGCCTGTTCGATGGCCGCCGCCGGTCTGGCCGCAGTGCTCGGCGGCAGCCCGGAGCAAATCGAGAACGCGGCTGAAATCGGCATGGAGCACAACCTGGGCCTGACCTGTGACCCGGTTGGTGGCCTGGTGCAAGTGCCCTGCATCGAGCGCAACGCCATGGGCGCGGTCAAGGCCGTCAACGCCGCACGCATGGCGCTGGCCGGCAACGGCCAGCACGTGGTGTCGCTCGACAATGTGATCAAAACCATGCGCGAGACCGGCGCCGACATGAAGACCAAGTACAAGGAAACCTCGCGCGGCGGACTCGCCGTCAATATCGTGGAGTGCTAGGAGAATGGGAGAAGAAGATGCCATCCGCACAGAATGAATTTGTCGCGTACTGCTGCGAGTTACTCGGCAGCGTTGGCCCCTGCGTGGCACGGCGCATGTTTGGCGCCTGGGGCATCAGCACCGATGGCCTGACACTGGCCATCCTGGCCGATCTGGGCAGTGGCGAGAAGCTCTGGCTCAAGGCCAGCGAGACTTCTCGTCCCGCCTTTGAGGCTGCGGGCTGCGAACGCTTTGTCTATCTCGCCAAAGGCAAACCCATGAGCATGAACTACTACAGCGTGCCCGACGAGGCACTGGAGTCGCCGCAACAAATGGCGCCCTGGGCGCGTCTTGCACTGGAGGCGGCGCTGGCGGCACGCCAACCCAAATCAATCACCAACGGCGCAAAAAAACCATCTGCCGGACGGAAGACCACCCCATCTGCAAGACGCCGGTCTCGTTGACCAAAGTTCAGATGAAAGTGGCAGCAGACACTGAAAAACGCTGCGCCAGCGCCCGCACTTGGCGCACATTGAGTTCCCGCTTGCCCGTCAGAATTTCCGAGACGACGCCCTGGCTGCCAATTTCTGGCAGGTCGCTTTGTTTGAGCTCGTGCTGGTCCATGAGGAACTTCAAGGCTTGCAGACCTGTCGCAGGCGCAAGCGGATGGTGCTCGGTCTCGTAGTCCTCAATCAGATCGCCGACGATGTCCACCAAGCCCATAAGCGCGTGTGACTCGTCACCAGCCGCCTCATCGAGCAAGACGTCCAGCATGGCGACCATGCGCTGGTAATGGGCTTCATCGCGGATCGGTTCGATGTCGGTCGCCGCGCGGAAGCTTTCCCACGCCGGGAGCAAGTGCTTGACTTCGATGTGTGCATTCATGACTTCCAGGCTCCTTTGTCGTAGTCGCGATGATGGAGAACGGCCTTGATGTAAACGATCTGCTTCGCAAATGTGCATGCCAGTGCTTGCAGTCGTTTAGAAGCAGGTAACGATGGCGTCGACCACGGTGTAGTGGGCGTCCACCAGCGGCATCCAGCGCCATTTGTCGAAGGTGGTGCAAGGGTGTGAGATACCCAGGCAAACAAGATCCCCAACCTGCAGCGCCTGATGCTGCGCACCCGAGCCTGTCAAGTAGGCGTGCTGGTCGTTGAGTTTGCTGATCTTCCAATCCGTCGCTGCCGCTTGCACGACCCGCGTCCCCCGTGCGCAGACGGACAGCGGGATCGGCATCTCCCAGTCGTAGGACAGGTCGCGCTTGCCCACCGCCAGAATCGCCAGCCCCGGCTCCGGGCAGGATTGCACGTTGGCCCAGACCTCCATCGCCGCCTGCAGGCCGGTGCCGCAGCCGGTGCGCTGCGCGACGGCGCTCATCATGCGCTTGTAGGTACCCTGGTCATGCGTGACATAGCAGCCCGAGCGCAGCAGACCCTGCACGCTGCGTCGCAGCCTGGGCTTGAGGCCGCTGGCAACCAGATCAAAGATGGCCGAGCCGCCGGCACTGAGCAGCACTACCTCGCTGTCAAACAGGTCCTGCGTGTCGCAGGCCGTGGCCAGCGTCTGCAGCAACTCGATCAGCGGCCGCACATAAGCCTGGTCCTGCTCGGTATCACCGCTGGCAGCCAGCCCTTCGTAGGATTCAACACCCACCAGTTGCACAGCACTGCTGGCGTGCAGGCGCTGCGCCAGCTGCAGCGCAGTTCGCAGGTCGCGGCAACCGGTGCGCCCACCGGGCACGCCGATTTCGAGCAGCACTTCAAAAGCGCGGGCCTGCGGCTGCTTGCGCTGCCAGGCCTCGATCAAATCGAGTTGCGCCAGCGAATCGACCAGAAAGATCAGGCGCAATGCCGGTTGGCTGCGCAGCAGGGCGTCAATGCAGTCAAGGTCAATGTCGGCAAACACCTGGTTCGCAATCAGGCAGCGCTGGGCGCCAGCAGCCAGGCCGACACGCATTTGCGTCACCGTGGCAAAAGTCATGCCCCAGGCACCGGCGTCGAGCTGCATCCGGAACAACTGCGGTGACATGCTGGTCTTGCCGTGCGGCGCCAGACCCAGGTCGCGCGACGCTGCAAAGTTCTGCATCCATGCCAGGTTCTGCTTGAGCACATCGCGCTTGATGACGGCCAGTGGCAGCGGCAGATCACCGGCCAGCAGATTCCAGCCTTGGGTGCCAATTTGCGAGCGGCGCACCGGTGCGCTGTGGTGCGGAAAGCCTTTGTACGAGGTGTCAATCCAGGGATCGAGCGAGTCAGCTAGACCGGCCATACCACGCCGTTGTCGTTCAGGATGGCGTCCAGTGGCATGTCATGCGGCTCGGGTTCGAAATCGGGCAGGAAGGCCGGCGCAAACCCAAGGCCGACGGTCAGTGGACGCGGCTGCAGTGTGGCCAGCATGCGGTCGTAGAAGCCGCCGCCATAGCCCAGCCGATAGCCCCCGGGCGCGTAGCCGACGCAGGCCACGAACAGCAGCGTCGGCACAATCACTTCGGTGTCTTTCGGCTTGGGGATGCCATAGGCGTCTTCTTCCATCGGGCAGCCCGGGTACCAGGCATGAAAGGTCATGGTTTTGTGCACCTTGTCCACCACTGGCAAGCCGATGCGGCGTGGTTGCGGCTGGTCGATCAGTTCGCCGTCTTCCTTCCAGCGGTGCAGTGCCGGCAGCGGATCGAACTCGCCCTTGATCGGCCAATAGGCGCCAATCACGGTATCAGGACGTCCCACCAGCCAGATGCGCATGACACGCTGCAAAAGGTCGGCGCGTTGTAGGCGATCAGACAGGTTCAAACGTTCATTGATCAAGCGCTCGCGCAGAGCTTTCTTTTCCAGTTTTTTGTTGTTCGCCGATGTGTCCATAATCCCACCATGCTGTTTCGCACCATTTTGACATCGAATGCCCTCTTGCTGAGTCTGGTGCTGACGATGCCCGCACATGCGCAAAGCATGGTTGCCGGCAGCGCGGCAGCTGACGACGTGATTCTGGAAATGAACCAGGCTTTCAAGAAAGGCAACAGCAAACGCCTGAGCGCCCTGTTGCCGCAAGCGCGCGGCCATGCTCTGGAGCCCTGGGCCGCCTACTGGGAATTGCGGGCCCGTCTCGACACCGCAGCGCCAGCCGAAGTGCAGGATTTTTTCCTCCGTTTTGCCGGTAGTTATCAGGAAGACCGTCTGCGCAACGATTGGTTGTTGCTGCTGGGCCAGCGCCGTTACTGGAGCGATTTCGCTGCCGAGCGCGCGCACTACCGCATGAACGATGACCGCGAAGTGCGTTGCTATACCCTGGCACTGGAGCCGTTACAGAGCGGCCCGGAACTGGCGGCTGAATTCAAACGCCAGTGGTACGCACAAAGAGATGGCGATGAGGGTTGTCTCTACGCCGCCGAGCGCCTGTTTGCCGCCAAGCAACTCAGCGAGTTGGACGTTTGGCGCAAGGCGCGCTTGGCAACGGAAGGCAATCGCCCCAGGCTTGCGCGACAGGCGGCAGAAATCATCTCGAAGGCAGCGGCCGTCATGGTTGACGAAGTCAACGCCAACGCGGCACGTTTCCTCAAGAAGCGCGCTGTTGCCAGTGCGCGCATCACCAGGGAATCAGTGGTGTTGGCGCTGATCCAGTTGGCCAAGAGCGATCCCGACGGTACGGCCAGTATCCTGGAGAACCACTGGAGCGTGCACCTGAGCCCGGAGCAGCGCTCCTGGGTCTGGGGTGTGATTGGCAAGCAGGTGGCGCAGCGCCTATCGGGCGATGCTCTGCAGCACTTCGCTAAAGCCAAGGACAGCGACCTCAATGACAGCCAGCTTGGCTGGAAGGTGCGCGCCGCACTGCGCCAGGGCCAGTGGAAAGAGGTGCTCGCTGCCACACAGGCGATGAGCGTCGAGTCGCAGCAGGAATCGGTCTGGGTCTACTGGCGGGCACGGGCGCTGAGCCGGCTGGCGAAAACCGACGTTGAGCGCAGCGCCGCCAAAACCCTGTACGAGCGCATTGCCAGCGTGCGCGGTTTCTACGAGCAACTTGCGACCGAAGAGCTGGGCCAGGGCATCACGGTGCCGGCACAACCTGAAGCGCTGAGCGCCGAAGAAAAGCAAGCCGCCCAGGACAACGCCGGCCTGCAGCGCGCCCTGTACGCAATCCGGATCGGCTTGCGCAGCGACGGCGTGCGCGAATGGAACTACAGCACCAACCTGCACACGCCCGGTGGCATGGGCGACCGCGAGCTGCTGGCCGCCGCCGATCTGGCGTGCCAGAACGAAGTCTGGGACCGCTGCATCAACACCAGCGAACGCACCAAGAGCGTGATTGACTTCTCGCAACGCTTTCCGATGCCGCACAAGAATGCCGTGCTGCAACGCGCAACGCAGATTGGCCTCGATCCCGCCTACGTTTACGGCCTGATCCGTCAGGAAAGCCGCTTCATCATGGACGCGCACTCGGGCGTCGGGGCAGCCGGGCTGATGCAGATCATGCCGCCCACGGCGCGCTGGACCGCCAAGAAGATCGGACTGTCGAATTTCAAACCAGCCCAGATCAACGACCGCGACACCAACATCGTCATCGGCACGGCTTACCTCAAACTGGTACTGGACAATTTCGACGGCTCCATGCCGATGGCCGCTGCTGCCTACAACGCGGGCCCGAGCCGTCCCCGCAACTGGCGCGGCCAGAGTGGTGCGCCGCTGCTCGACGCGGCCATCTGGGCTGAGAACGTGCCGTTTTCCGAAACACGCGACTATGTGAAAAAGGTCTTGTCCAACACCACCAACTACGCGGCGCTGATCAGTGGAGCGCCGCAGTCGCTCAAAGCACGCCTGGGCCAGGTCGGACCGCGTGACGCCAGCGGGGTGGAACCGAACGAAGATCTGCCCTGAGGTCCAGTACCAATGAAAGTCTGAAGGAGACCGCATGCTCAAGCTCTACATCGGCAACAAGAACTATTCGTCCTGGTCGATGCGACCTTGGGTGCTGCTGCGCCAGGCCGGCATTGCGTTTGATGAGGTCATGGTCCGTTTTGACTCGTTCGCCGACGATGGCAACTCGACCTTCAAGAACACGCTCAAAGCGCTGTCGCCAACCGGCAAGGTGCCGCTGCTGGTGGACGGTGATCTGGTGGTGTGGGACACGCTGGCGATTGCCGAATACCTGGCTGAACAGTATCCGGACAAGGCACTGTGGCCGATCGAGAAGGCAGCACGGGCCCGCGCACGCAGCATCTGCGCCGAGATGCACACCGGCTTTACCGCGCTGCGCAGCAGTTGCCCGATGAACATTGAAGCGTCGCTACCGGAAGTGGGTGCTTTGGCGTGGCGCGACAAGCCGGCGGTACGCGCCGAGGTTGCCCGACTGGTGGCCATGTGGCAGGCCGTGCTCGATGAACATGGCGGTCCGTTGCTGTTTGGCAAGTTCACGATTGCCGACGCCTACTTTGCTCCGATCTGCATGCGTCTGAAGTGCTACGCGTTGCCACTGCCGGCAGGCATCGCCGCTTACGTGGAGCGCGTCTGCGCCTTGCCCGGTGTGCGGCAGTGGATGGACGAAGCCCGGGCGGAGAAAGACTTTCTCGATTTCGAAGAGCCTTACCGTTTGCGCGCCAGCACGCAAGCACCTTGACTCAGATGCAGATCTACCTGGTCGGTGGTGCCGTGCGCGATGCCTTGCTGGGCCAATCCGGCGCCGATCGCGACTGGGTGGTGGTCGGCGCCACGCCGGAGGCGCTGGTAGCCAAAGGCTTTCTGCCGGTGGGCAAGGACTTCCCGGTGTTTCTGCATCCGCAGACCAAAGAGGAATACGCGCTGGCCCGCACCGAGCGCAAGACCGGCCCCGGCTACCACGGCTTTGCAGTGCACGCGGCGCCCGATGTCACGCTGGAAGAAGACCTGGCGCGGCGCGACCTCACCGTCAATGCGATGGCGGTGCGCGCCGATGCGGCCGACCCATCGCAATGGAACCAATCCGGAACGCTGGTGGATCCCTACGGCGGCCGCACGGACCTGGCGGCCAAGGTGCTGCGCCACGTTACCGCCGCCTTTCGCGAAGACCCGGTGCGCATTCTGCGTGTGGCGCGCTTTGCCGCGCGCTTTGCCGATTTCACGGTGGCAGACGAAACCATGGCACTGATGCGCGCGATGGTGGCGAGCGGTGAAGCCGACCATCTGGTCGCCGAGCGCGTCTGGCAGGAACTGGCCAAGGGCCTGATGGAGAACACGCCTTCGCGCATGTTTGCGGTGCTGCGCGACTGCGGCGCCCTGGCGCGATTGCTGCCCGAAGTGGACCGCTTGTGGGGTGTGCCGCAGCGCGCCGATTACCACCCCGAGATTGACTGTGGCATCCACCTGATGCTGGTGCTCGACATGAGCGCGCGCCTGCAAGCCACGCTGCCGGTGCGCCTGGCCTGTTTGTTCCATGACCTGGGCAAAGCCACAACGCCAGCGCACTTGCTGCCCAAACACCACGGCCACGAAGAGCGCAGCGCACGCTTGCTGGCGGGTATTTGCGAGCGCCTGCGTGTGCCCACAGTTTGCCGCGAACTTGCCGATGTGGTGGCGCGCGAGCATGGCAACATTCACCGCAGTGGCGACTTGAACGCGGCGGCTGTGGTGCGCTTGCTGCAGCGCTGCGACGCCTTTCGTAAACCGGAGCGTTTTCGTGAAGTGCTGCTGGCTTGTGAGTGCGATTCGCGTGGGCGACTCGGATCAAGTGAAGCAGCCTACGCGCCCACGCCGCGCCTGCTGGCGGCATTGACGGCAACGCAAGCGGTGGCAACCAATGCCATTTCAGCCAGCGCACTGGCCGATGGTGTCAGCGGTAAAGAGATTGGTGAACGGATAGAAAAGGCCCGCGTCGAGGCGGTGCGCGCCGTGCTCTAGTCAAAGACGGTCGGTGCGGTCGCCGTGAGCGAATCCGAGAGCATCCCAGGGCTCGCCTTTGAACAACCCGATGACCTTGAACAACTCGCCCATTTCGTGTTCCATGATCAGCTTTTGCGCCTGCACCCGTTGCACCGTGGAAGCCTCTTCGAGCCGCTCCAGCAGGCCGCAGTTCATCAAAAAACGCGCCTGCGTGCAGTAGCCCAGTACACCCATATCGGCGTCCTGCGCCGCCAGCGCGATGCCAGTGAAATCAACGTGCGCCGTGATGTCCTTCATGCCGACATCGACCAGTGGATCGGTGTCGGATTGGTGCGCGCGGTGGCACATCACGGTGCCCATGTGGCGCTGAGCGTGGTAGTACTCCGCTTCAGGGAAACCATAGTCGATAAAGAACAGTGCGCCGGCGCTGAGCTTGTCGCCCAGCGTGCGGACAAAGGACTGCGCCTGCGGGTGGATCTCGGTCAGGAAATCGTGCGCGCCCAGTGGTTCCAGCGGTGGCCGCAAATCGGTCGACACATCACGCCAGACAAAGGCGGCGGCTTCGCCGGCTTGTGCCAAAGCCACGCCGCGCTCGTGCCACATACCGCCGGCTCGTGCCAGTAGTTTGACTGGCATCGCATCGAGCACCTCGTTGCCAATCACCACGCCTTGCAGCGTGTCAGGCAATTCGCTGACCCAGCGCACGAGATCGGCATACTTCTCCAGCGTCTTTTGCTGGCGGGCGCGCAGGCTACCCGAGAGATCGACGATGGTGTAGCACGCGAGCGGCTGCCCCATTGCGGTCAGTGCACCCAGCACCTGCAGCGCCAGCGCGCCGGAGCCGGCGCCAAACTCCCAGACTTCCGCGGTCTGCGTCACCTGCAAAGCCTGCGCCACCTGTGTAGCCAGGGTTTGACCAAACAGCGGCGTCATTTCCGGTGCCGTGACAAAGTCGCTGCCCGGCGTAGGCGTGTCGCCCTGCGTGGCGTAGGGCAGGCTGCCGAATTTGGTGCTGTCGTTGGCGTAATAGCCCAGGCCCGGCGTGTACAGCGCCAGCGCCATGAATTCGTCAAAGCCGATCCAGCCGCCGTGCCCGGTGATGGTCTGCGCAATATGGCGCGTCAGAGCGCTCGTTAAACTGTGGTCTGTTGTCATAACGTGCGGATTGTCCACCAATGTCGAGCCCGAACCCCACCCGAACGGTACTTGTTACCGGCGCTGCCAAGCGCCTGGGACGTGAAATCGCGCTCGCGCTGGCCAAAGATGGCTGGCAGGTCGCTGTGCATTACCGTGATTCGCTGGAAGAAGCCACCAAGACGGTGGCCGACTGCACTGGCCTGGCCGGCGCCAGTGCCGCCTTTCGTGCGAATTTGACGAACGAAACTGCGGTACGCAATCTGCTGCCCAAGGTGATCGCGCAATTCGGCCGGGTTGACGCCATCGTCAACAGCGCCTCCACCTTTGAACACGATACGGCCGCCAACTTCAGCTTCGCCGCCATGGACAAACACATGCGCAGCAACGCCGGTGCGGCCATCATCCTGGCGCAGGCGCTGCACACGCACCTGCTGAGCCGCGACGGTTCCGCCAGCGCGCACGCGCGCCGCCCGCTCGGCGTCGTGGTGAATCTGCTGGACCAGAAACTGTGGAACCAGAACCCGGATTTTTTCAGCTACACGGTGTCCAAAGCGGCACTCGAAGCCGCCACCACCATGCTGGCGATGGCGCTGAGCCCACAGCTGCGCGTGGTCGGTGTGGCGCCGGGTCTGACGCTGACCAGCCACCTGCTGAGCGAGAAGAAATTCGAGGCCCTGCACAAGCTCTCGCCACTGGGTCGCTCTTCGACAGCGGCGGATGTTGCAGCGACCGTGAAATTTGCCATCGACAACCAGTCCATTACCGGCACCACGCTGCTGGTCGATGGCGGTCAGCACCTGATGAAATTCGAGCGCGATTTTTCGATGCTGTGACGCCCGGCAGCAAACTGGCTTTTTCCATCCAACCGGTTCCCACCATGGCACAAACCTTCGGTCAACAGACCCTCACGCTCACCGGTCTGCGTTTCGACGCCAGTCTGGGGATTCTGGAGTTTGAGAAGACGACACCGCAGCCGATCCAGGTCGATGCCGAACTCAACCTCGGCTAGCAGGCGCTGCTGCCGCACGACGATGACATCCACCGCGTGCTCGATTACCGCAAGGTGCGCCAGATCATCATCAATGAATGCACGG
>CAITXW010000357.1 GCA_903896425.1 uncultured beta proteobacterium
CGACGAGCGGGTCGTGGACGCCATGGTTCCCTGGCTGCGACAGCATTTTGGCAATCCAGCCTCGCGCAGTCACGCCTGGGGTTGGGAGGCAGAAGCGGCGGTTGAAAAAGCCCGTGAACAGGTGGCGGCGCTGATTGGCGCGGACACCCGCGAGATTGTCTGGACTTCCGGCGCTACCGAGTCGAACAATCTGGCGCTCAAGGGCGCAGCCGGTTTTTACAAGACCAAGGGCCGGCACATCATCACCGTCAAGACCGAGCACAAGGCGGTGCTCGACACCTGCCGCGAGTTGGAGCGTCAGGGTTTTGAGGTGACCTATCTCGATGTGCTCTCCGATGGCCTGCTCGACATCGAGGTCTTCAAGGCCGCGATACGGCCCGACACCATTCTGGCCAGTGTCATGTTCGTGAACAACGAGATTGGCGTGATCCAGGACATCGCTGCCATTGGCGCGATCTGCCGCGAGAAGGGCATCATCTTTCACGTCGATGCGGCGCAGGCCACGGGCCGCGTCGAGTTCGACCTGAGCCGCTTGCCGGTCGATCTGATGAGTCTGACCTCGCACAAGACCTATGGTCCCAAGGGCATTGGCGCGCTGTTCGTGCGGCGCAAACCGCGCGTGCGCATCGAGGCGCAAATGCACGGTGGCGGCCATGAGCGCGGCATGCGCTCGGGCACGCTGCCGACGCACCAGATCGTTGGCATGGGCGAGGCTTATCGCATTGCCAGGGAAGAAATGGCAGTCGAGAACGTGCGCATCCGTGCGCTGCACGACCGCATGCTGGCGGGCCTGAAAGACGTCGAGCAGGTCTTCATCAACGGTCACCTGGACCAGCGCGTGCCGCACAACCTCAACATGAGTTTCAACTATGTTGAGGGCGAATCCCTGATGATGGGCATCAAGGGACTGGCGGTATCGAGTGGTTCGGCCTGCACTTCGGCCAGCCTGGAGCCGAGCTACGTTTTGCGCGCCCTTGGTCGCAGCGATGAACTGGCACACAGCAGCCTGCGCATGACGATCGGGCGCTGGACAACCGAAGCAGAAATCGATTACGCCGTCGAGACCATCAAGCTCAACGTTGCCAAACTGCGAGACCTGAGCCCTTTGTGGGACATGTTCAAGGAAGGCATCGACATCTCCACCATCCAGTGGGCGGCGCACTAAATTTACGAGGTATTGAAATGGCATATTCCGAAAAGGTCATTGACCACTATGAGCACCCCCGCAATGTCGGCTCCTTCGACAAGGGCGATGAATCGGTAGGCACCGGTATGGTGGGTGCGCCGGCCTGTGGTGATGTCATGAAGTTGCAGATCAAGGTCAATCCGGTCTCCGGGGTGATCGAAGACGCGCGCTTCAAAACCTACGGCTGTGGCTCTGCCATCGCTTCATCGTCGCTGGTGACGGAATGGGTCAAGGGCAAGACACTGGATCAGGCGGCAGCACTGAAGAACAGCGAAATTGCCGAAGAACTGGCGCTGCCGCCGGTCAAGATTCATTGCTCGATCCTGGCCGAAGACGCGATCAAGGCCGCGGTGAACGATTACCGCCAGAAACACGGCGCAGGGCAGGTTAACTGACATGGCCGTTACGCTGACACAAGCTGCTGCCCGCCACGTCGAGCGCTACCTTGCCAAGCGTGGCAAGGGTGTCGGCGTGCGACTGGGCGTCAAGACGACGGGTTGCTCGGGACTGGCCTACAAGCTCGAATACGTTGATGAGATTGGCCCGGAAGACATGGTATTTGAAGGCCATGGCGTCAAGGTGCTGATCGAGCCCAAGAGCTACGCCTACCTCGACGGCACCGAACTCGATTTCGTCCGCGAAGGGCTGAACGAGGGTTTCAGGTTCAACAACCCACGAGAGCGTGATCGCTGCGGTTGCGGCGAGTCGTTTCGGGTGTGAATCTTCAATCCAACGATTTCGAACTGTTTGGTCTTGCCCCATGTTTCGAGCAGGACAGTGCCGCCATCGATACGCGTTGGAAAGATCTGCAACGCGAAGCACACCCGGACCGTTTTGCGGCGCAGGGCGGCGCCGCGCAACGCGTGGCGATGCAATGGTCGGTGCGCATCAATGAAGCCTATCGCAGGCTGAAGGACCCGCTCAAACGCGCGGCCTATCTCTGCGAACTCAACGGTTCTGCCGTGAATGCCGAGGACAACACGGCCATGCCGGCCGCCTTCCTGATGCAACAAATGGAATGGCGCGAGGCGCTTGATGATGCGCACGGCGTTGGCGAACTGGAGCAACTGCGGGCGCAGGTTCGTGCTGCGCGGTGCGCGACTTTGCAGGAATGCGCTCGCTTGCTCGACGCTGCGCACGACTACGCGGCGGCTGTGCGCGAGGTGCGCTCCCTGATGTTCATCGAACGCTTTGCCAGTGATGTCGAGGCGTCCATGGATCGGCTCGATGCGGCCGAGCATGGACAATAGGGGCTGTCAAGAAAACCAATATGGCACTGCTACAAATTTCAGAACCTGGACATTCTCCGGCCCCGCATCAGCGTCGCGTCGCTGTGGGTATCGACCTGGGCACCACGCACTCGCTGGTGGCTTCCGTGCGCAATGGCGTGGCCGAATGCCTGCCCGACGCGCAGGGTCGCGTCATCCTGCCCTCGGCCGTGCGTTACCTCGAAGGTGGTGGGCGTCAGATCGGTTTCGACGCCAAGGCCGCGCAAGCGCAGGACCCGGAAAACACCGTCGTTTCGGTCAAACGTTTCATGGGTCGCGGCCTGAGCGATGTGGTGGGCCACGACAAATTGCCGTATCACTTTGTCGACAAACCTGGCATGCTGGCTTTGCAGACGGTGCAGGGTGAGAAGTCCCCGGTCGAGGTCAGCGCCGAGATTCTGGCCACCTTGCGCTACCGGGCCGAAGATACCTTTGCTGACGACCTGTACGGCGCCGTGATCACGGTACCCGCCTACTTTGACGATGCGCAGCGCCAGGCGACCAAGGACGCCGCGCAGCTGGCCGGCCTGAAAGTGCTGCGCCTCATCAATGAACCGACTGCGGCTGCCATTGCCTATGGTCTGGACAACGCCAGCGAAGGCGTGTATGCGATCTACGATCTGGGCGGCGGCACGTTTGACATATCGATCCTGCGCCTGACGCAAGGCGTGTTTCAGGTACTCGCCACCGGCGGCGACTCGGCCCTTGGTGGTGACGATTACGATCGCGCCCTGGCCGATTGGGTGATGGCGCAGGCGGGTGTCAAGGTTCACACACCGCAGGACAAGGCGATTGCCATCATCGCCGCGCGGGCTTGCAAGGAAGAATTGTCGGCTGCACATTGCGCCGCCTGCCATGCCTGCATCGGTGGTGAGAACGTGCGCTTCGAAGTCGTCAACGAACAGTTTGAAAAACTCACCGCCACACTGACCCAGCGCACCATGCAGGCCGTGCGCAAGACCTTGCGCGATGCCGGACTGGACAAGGATGAGGTCAAGGGCGTGGTGATGGTCGGCGGCTCCACACGCATGCCGCAAATTCAGCAGGCCGTCGCCAACTTCTTCGGCCGCCCGCCCTTGACCAACCTGGATCCCGATCAGGTCGTGGCGCTGGGCGCAGCGATCCAGGCCAATCAACTCGCCGGCAACAACACCAGTGGTGAGTTGCTGCTGCTCGACGTTATTCCGCTCTCGCTCGGTATCGAGACCATGGGCGGTCTGGTTGAGCGCATCGTGCCGCGCAACGAAACGATTCCGACAGCCAAGGCGCAGGACTTCACCACCTACCAGGATGGTCAAACTGCACTGGCGCTGCACGTGGTGCAGGGCGAGCGCGATCTGGTGGCCGACTGCCGCAGCCTGGCGCGTTTTGAGTTGCGCGGCATACCGCCGATGGCCGCCGGGGCGGCACGCATTCGCGTCACCTTCACGGTGGATGCCGACGGTCTTCTGACGGTCAGCGCCAAAGAGCAGATCAGCGGTGTTGAGACGCACATCGATGTCAAGCCGTCCTACGGCCTGGGCGATGACCAGATTGCAAAAATGCTGCAGGACAGTTTCACCACCGCCGAGGCCGACATGAAAGCGCGTGCGCTGGTTGAGGCGCGAGTCGACTGCGACCGCATGTTGCTGGCCAGCGCGAGTGCGCTGGCGGCCGATGGTGATCTTCTTTCGGATGCGGAACGCGCCGCCATCGACTCCCTGATGGCCATAACACGCGCCGCCCTGACGCTGCAGGATCCGGCGCAGATTGAAGCCGCCACGCAGACGCTGGCCAAGGGCACCGAAGCCTTCGCCGCGCTGCGCATGAACCGCGGCATCCAGCAAGCGCTGGCCGGTCGCAACATCGAGACCGTCTGAACGCGGCCCACCGGGAAACACCCCATGCCCATCATCAAGATCCTGCCGCACCCCGACTACTGTCCGCAGGGCGCCGAAATTACAGCACCGGCCGGCACCTCGATTTGCGAAGCGCTGCTGGACAACCACATCGAGATCGAGCACGCCTGCGACATGAGCTGTGCCTGCACCACCTGTCACATCATCGTGCGCGAGGGCTTCACGTCACTCAATGAAGTGGACGAAAACGAAGAAGACCTGCTCGACCGTGCCTGGGGTCTGGAGCCCGATTCGCGCCTGAGCTGCCAGGCCTTTCTGGGGCAGAAGGATCTGGTGGTCGAGATACCCAAGTACTCGATCAACCACGCCAAGGAAAAGTATTAGCATTGCTGCATGCGTCAAATTTTCCTGGATACTGAAACCACGGGCCTGTCGGCTGACAGTGGTGACCGGATTGTCGAGATCGGCTGTGTTGAACTCTTCAACCGTCGCCTGACTGGCAACAATCTGCATTTCTACCTGTTCTCGGGCCGCGACAGTCACGAGGAGGCGTTCAAGGTGCATGGCATCAGCAGCGAGTTCCTCAAGGACAAACCCAAATTCGAAGCCGTTGCCGACGATCTGCTGAGCTACCTGGAAGGTGCCGAGATCATCATCCACAACGCGCCATTCGATCTCGGTTTTCTGAACATGGAACTGGCGCTGATCGGCCGCCCCGCGCTGCACCAGTTCGTCGCCAGCGTCACCGACACGCTGCAAATGGCCAAGGAACTGTTTCCGGGCAAGCGCAATTCGCTTGACGCCTTGTGTGCGCGTCTAGGCGTCGACAACTCCGGGCGAACCCTGCACGGCGCGCTGCTCGATGCCGAGTTGCTGGCCGATGTTTACATCAATCTCACACGCGGGCAGGATGCCTTGCTGATCGACGCCGGCTCGCACACCAGCACCGGCGCGAGTTTTGTTGCGGTGGATTTGCGCAGCGTCGTGCTGCCGGTGTTGCAGGCCAGTGAACACGAGGTCGCCGCGCACGACGAGATTCTTGCGCAACTCGACAAAGCCAGCGGCAACAAGACGGTCTGGCGTCGCAGCGCCTGAATTTGATGGCATAATCCAGCCCTTCCTGAACCGAATTCAGGGCGGTTAGCTCAGGGGTAGAGCACTGCATTCACACTGCAGGGGTCGCAAGTTCGAAACTTGCACTGCCCACCATCAAAAAGACCTCGTTCTCCACTGGAGAGCGGGGTTTTCTTGTATGTGGAGGTCGATCTTGGCGCACATTGGCTTATTTGTAGACGCCCGACATGAAGTCATCCAAATTCTGGGCAACTTCCTCACCTGCTCCGTAGTACATATGGAACTGGTGCAAGCCGATCAAAGCAATCTTGCTGCCAGAGGAATCAGAATCGCGCTCAATACGACCTGGATGCCAAGCGCCAGTCCGGCATAAGCACCGGCATCCAAGTTAACTTGCATCGCGCGCGCGGCCCCGATGCCATGCGATGCGGTGCCAAGTGCAAACCCTCTGCCCTGGGCTGTGAGCCCGCCCACCAAATTGAACAGGTAGGGCGCGCTGATCGCGCCAATGAGACCGGTCAACACCGAGAAGACAGCCGCCATCGCTGGAATGCCATGCAACTGCTCGGCAATGCCCATTGCAACCGGTGCAGTGACCGATTTCGGCGCCAAGGAACGAATCAGGTCGGCGGGCAAATCCAGTGCCCATGCAATAGCGACTGCGCTGCCGCCTGAGGCGATGCCGCCGGCCAGGGCTGCCAGCAACAGCGGTAGCGCACGCCTTCGCAACTCATGTCTGCGCTCCCACATGGGCCATGCCAGTGCGACGACTGCAGGTCCGAGAAGGAAATGGATGAACTGCGCCCCTGAAAAATAGGTGGGGTAGGGGGTTTCACTCAGGGTCAAGAGGCCTGCCAGGATGAGCACGCTCCAGAGCACCGGATTGGCAAGCGGTGCCTGCCCCAGTCGCTGGTAAATCGCTTGCGCACTGGCATAGATGACCAAGGTCGCCGTCAGACCAAACAACGGTGTCGCGGAAAGATAGACCCAAAGTTGGACAAAATCAGTCACGTTGCTGTTCTCATGACGAAGTCGCTTCTTCGGCAAACCGCAACAGGGTGCGAAATACCACAGCAGTGACCAGCAAGCCGATCCAGGTCGAGAGAACAAGCGCGACAAGCAGTTGCCACCCATACCTTGAGACAAGCGCCAAATGGGTCATGACGCCCACACCCACGGGCACAAAGAGCAATGAAAGATGCATCAGCAATCCGTTGGCTACCATGCTGACCTGCGTGCGCACCGGCTCCCACCCCAGCAAGCCCAACATCAACATCATGCCAATCACAGGGCCCGGCAAACCGACATGACTCAAACGGGAAAACACTTCGCCAATCGACTGGCAAATGAGAAGCCATGCGAGGCCAGGAAGGAACGATGTAGATTGCACGGAGTCGATTTTGCGCTATGGATCGGGTGGGAACTACAGCATGACCGGGAAATTTTCCATGGCCTGAAAATCGTTGACCGGTTAATATCGTATATTAGTACCTGAATACCAACATTGTCTGAATATTCGTTCAAACGAGCTTGCGCAGCGGCTGAAATAGGGCAAACTTGGTGCAAGAACAGACGAGGAGATGAATTTGCAATCCCAACCAGCGCTGCCCAGCAGCGTTTCGATCGCCTTGGCGGGCAGCGGCGGCAGTGGCGTCATGACCGCTGGCACGTTGCTGCTGGCGGCAGCTGCCAAGGCCGGTGCCTATGGGCTGATGGTGCGCACCAGCGGACCGCAGATCCGCGGCGGCGAGGCCGCAGCCATGTTGCGCCTGGGCTCGCACGCCATGAGTTCGCTCGACGACGGCTTTGACCTGTTGCTGGCGATTGATTGGCAAAACGTGAACCGCTTTGCCGATGAGATTGTGCTGGGACCGCGCAGCGTGCTGATTGGCGACCCGGACGAAGGCGAACCGCCCGATGTTTACAAAGCCATGGGCGCGCGCTACGCGCCGCTGAGTTTGAAGAAGATGGCCAAAGAGATTCCCGGCAGTTGGGTCAACATGGTTGCCCTGGGCCTGTCGGGCGCGCTGGCGGGCTTGCCGCTGCAAGCGCTGCAGGACGCGGTGCGTGACAGCTGGAAGAAGCCCGACACGCTTGAGGCCAACCTGAAGGCGGTCGCAGCGGGCGCGGCAGCCGCCGCGCAGATTGCCGTTCAATTGGCGCAGGACGGTGGCGCCATGACGCAACTGCAGGTCAATGCGCCGAGCGGCCAGCGGCGCTGGATGCTCAGTGGCAACGAGGCCACTGGCTTTGGTGCCCTCAAGGCCGGTGTGCGTTTTGTTGCCGCCTATCCGATCACGCCGGCGACCGAGGTGCTGGAATGGCTGGCGCCGCGCCTGACCAAGGTCGGCGGCACGCTGCTGCAGGCCGAAGACGAACTCGCTTCCATCAACATGATCATTGGCGCCTCCTATGGCGGTGTGCCGGCGCTGACGGCCACTGCCGGCCCGGGCCTGTCGCTGATGACCGAAGCGATCGGCCTGGCCGTGGCCGCAGAAGTGCCGATTGTGGTTGTCGATGTGATGCGCGGCGGCCCTTCCACCGGCATCCCGGCCAAGAGCGAGCAAAGCGATCTGTCATTTGCCGTCAGCGGCCTGCACGGCGATGCGCCGCGCCTGGTGGTGGCGCCGACATCCATCGCCGATTGCCTGGGCGCCACGCAGTGGGCCGTGCACCTGGCCGAGGCGCTGCAGGCGCCGGCCATCGTGCTGTCGGATCAGTTCATGGGGCAGTCGCGCGTCATCACCGATCGCCCGCCTGAATCAGGCCATGTCGCGCAGCGTCTCGCCGCTGCGGCCAACACCCCCGACTACAAGCGTTATCGCAACACCGACTCCGGTGTCTCCCCGATGGCCATCCCTGGCACCGAAGGCGTGACCTATACCGCCGATGGGCTCGAACATTCGGAAGCCGGCATCCCGAGCAGCCAGTCGCGCGACCATGTGATGCAACTCGACAAGCGTCAGCGCAAACTGACGCTGCACGACTACGGCCCTTACTGGGCCGACATTGAAGGCGAGGCTGACGCTGCCGTCATCACTTTTGGTTCAGCCTCCGGTCCGGTGCGCGAGGCGATTGAGCGTGCCAAATCGCACGGCATCGCCTTGCGTCTGATCGTGTTGCGCCTGCTCGCGCCGGCGCGGCCCGCGCACATGGCAGCGGCACTCGAAGGGGTCAAGCGCGTCATTGTGGTCGAGCAGAACCACGGCGCGCAGCTCTACCGCTACCTGCGCGCCTGGTATGACTTTCCGGCGCCGCCATCGAGCTACCACCGTAGCGGCCCGCTACCGCTGCGCCCGGCGGAACTGTTGACGGCCCTGTTGGAATGGAGTGAAAAATCATGAACACAGCGCTCAATCAGGACGCCGCAGAAGCGCAGCCCATGGTCGGCTTTACCGCA
>CAITXW010000358.1 GCA_903896425.1 uncultured beta proteobacterium
ACAGTTCACGCGACACCTGCACCATGCTGTACCAGCGCGGCGTGGCGATGGAGGCCAAACCGTTCTCGATTGGTTTTCGCATCGAGCACCCGCAAAGCGTGATTGACCGCGCCCGCTGGGGTCGCCATGCCGGTCACCCGCTGCTTGGCGCGGCCGACTACAAACTGGTGCACCATGCCAACAACGGCCGCTCGGTCTACAGCTTTTGCATGTGCCCCGGCGGCACCGTGGTGGCGGCGACCTCCGAGGTGGGCCGCGTTGTAACCAACGGCATGAGCCAATATTCGCGCAACGAGCGCAACGCCAACGCCGGCATCGTGGTTGGCATTGACCCAGCCGACTACCCTAGCGACGAGGTGGCCTTTCACGCCGCGCTGGGCGAACAGATTCCGTCGCACATCACACCGGGCCTGGCACAGCATCCGCTCGCTGGCATCGTGCTGCAGCGAGCACTCGAATCAAACGCCTATGTGCTAGGCGGCGCCAATTACGACGCACCGGGCCAACTGGTCGGCGACTTCATCAAGGGCAAAGCCTCCACGCAATGGGGCGGCGTCGAGCCGTCCTACAAGCCCGGCGTGCAATTGGTCGATCTGCGCGCCGCCCTGCCCGATTACGCGATTGCGGCAATGCGTGAAGCGTTACCGGCCTTTGCCAAGAAAATTCGTGGCTTTGACATGCCCGACGCCGTGCTGACCGGTGTTGAAACGCGCACCTCGTCGCCGTTGAAAATGCCACGCGGCGACGATCTGCAAAGCACCAACACACGCGGCCTGTACCCGGCCGGCGAAGGCGCCAGCTACGCCGGCGGCATTCTGTCAGCCGGTGTTGACGGCATCAAGGTGGCCGAGGCGCTGGTCAGGAATTGGCTAAGCTGACAGTTGCTTGAGCTGACTGTGGCCAGCCCTGGAAAGTCGCCCGGCTTGATCGCGCATCCGTTCGACTACTGTGCCGGGATGATCGGCAAGCTAACGTAGTTGTCACGCCCGCCACCGAAGTGCAGCGTGTTCTTGCGGCCGAAAATCTCAGCCGGTCGATCTGCCGCATCGTCGTGCACGAACGGACCGCAGCCTTTCATCGGATTCTTCATGTTCGACAGCGTGGCAGCGGGACCATCGAACTCGTAGTCCTTGCCGCGAATGGTCATTCCAATGCGGTAGCCGACCGGTACCACGATGCATGTCGGCCAGATCTCGACGTCGAGCGCCACGACCTGTCCTGGCGCAAGCGTCTGAATTTCGTCATGCGTGTAATACGGACGATGCGCCAGGCTCAGCTTCGCATCGAGCTTGCGCTGCGAAGCGCGCAGCCAGCCCTGACCGATCGGCGTGTTCGGATCCAGTGCACCATGGAACACGACTTCCTTTCCTTGCGGATTGAACACGCGTAGCACGGCGAAAATGTCGGCATCGGTCGTCTCTGAAGAAATATTCAGCCGCAAAACTGAGGGGCCGGTGATCTCGGTCTCCTTGACCAGCGGGGCCGACATGAACGTGACGCCATCGCCAAGCGCCTCGTATTGCACCTTTGCCGGGTCCGCCGGGGCCGACATGGACAGGCTAAGGTCGCCTGGATTAAGGTGGAACTTGGTCCACTGGGTCCGCGCGATCGGCCAGTCATTCTCGGTGCGCACCACAAATTTATCGATGTGACGCACATTCAACTGCACTGCCGGCTGCTGATCCCATCCATTGTTCTTCCCCTTCAGGAAGTAATTGAAGAAACGTTTCTGGATATCCACCCCGTAGTCGGTATAGAACTCTGCCCAGTGGGCGCCGCCATGGACCTCAAGCCACTTCTGTGTCGACGCCGAACGGGTAAACCCTTCGATATTGCCGCGCAGGTGCAAGCCCTGACCGCCCCAGTTGGCCGCCGACAGCAAGGGCACTTTAATCTTCGAGAAATCGGGGGAACGCGCACGGTAATAGGGGCCGTCCAGTGGATTGTCAAGAAACTCCTGCCACATATTCACGCGGTTCTTCGCGAGTTCCTCGTCCGTCAGCGTCTCTGGGCCGCAAACCAGTTCACCAGTGACGACGCTAAGCGCGCCACGGTCACCGCGCCCATGCTGCACGGTCTTGACTTGCATGTCATGCCAGTTCTTGGCAAAGACACTCAGAATCCCGCCATGATGTGATGCTTCCCGGTAACGGTCGGTGTTGCCCTCCCAGGCGCAGATCGCAGCCAGATGCGGCGGCTGCAAGGCCGCCGCGCGCCATGAATTGATCGCGTAATACGAGATCCCGTTCATGCCAACCTTGCCGTCGCACCAGGGCTGCACCGCTGCCCACTCGATGCTTTCGTAGATGTCCTGGGTCTCGCGCGGAGAATGCTGATTCGAAACGCCCGGGGAGCGCCCCGCACCGCGCGAATCGATGCGGATGCAGACATAGCCGTCCGGCACCCATTTTTCAGGATCCACCACTTCCCAGTTCTGGTACTTGTTGGTCGAGCCGGCGCTGACGTCCGGATGTTGCTCGACCATCAGTTTCCAAGCGGTCGGATAACCCTCCTGAAACGACAGGCCCTTGCCATACGGACCGTAGCTCAACAGCGCCGGGTATTGCCCTTGCGCCACCGGACGGAACACGTCACAGCGCAGCACGATGCCGTCCTCCATCGGGATCGGCACATCCCAGTCAATGCGCATGCCATCGCGCACTTCGCTTTTGTACGAATTTTCATTTTCCAACTCTGCACGCATGTTGTGTCCTCTAATGGTTCCGGTTGAGCAGCAAGTTTTTGAACAAACTTATTCCGCCTTGATATTCTTTTCGGTGATGAGTTTGTTCCAGGCCACCTTCTCGGTAGTGATGTCCTTGATCAACTGCTCGGACGTGCCGGCCATCACTTCGTAGCCGGACTTGGTCACAAGCCCCTCAACTGCCGGAAGGTTCATGATGCGCATCACTTCCGCATTCAACTTGCTCCTGATTGCGTCAGGCATGCCTTTGGGGCCGAATATGCCAGACCAGATGTAGGCTTCCACGCTCGGGATGCCTTGTTCGGCAACGGTTGGCACATCGGGGACGGCAGCAGAACGCTTCGCTGCGGTAATCGCCAAACCGCGGATCTTGCCGGCTTGCACCAGTGGCTGCGAAAAACCGACGCTGTCGCACATATAGTCCACGTCGCCCGCCGCCAGTGCAGTCTGGGCCGGCGAAGCCCCCTTGTAAGGGACGTGGATCGCCTCGATTCCCGCCGCGATGTTGATCAGTTCGCAGGCGAGGTGTCCACCGCTACCGATGCCCACACTTGAATAGCTCATCTGGCCCGGCTTCGCTTTAGCCAACGCGACGAACTCCTTGAGCGATTTGGCTGGCACCTTGTTGGCGACCAGGAAATACATGGGATAGCGAAGCACCATGCTGATCGGGGTGAAATCGGTGACCGGATCAAAGGAATTGGGCTTGTGCAGCAGCGGGCCGATGACGTGGGCACTGTTGGATGTGAACAAAAGGGTGTAGCCGTCTGCAGCAGCGTCCTTGACGGCATTGCTGCCGATCAGACCCGTCGCACCAGCCTTGTTGTCAATAATGACTGGCTGGCCCCATGCCTCGTACAGCTTCTGGCCAACGATGCGCGCATAGGCATCCGTTGGACCGCCGGCGGGAAATGGAACGATGATTTTGATGGGTCTGGTCGGGTAGGTCTGTGCGAAGGACGCACCACTGACCATCGCCAAGCTGAGCGCCAGCATCGAAAAAAATTTGGTACTGATTTTCCATCTGCAAAGGCTATTCATTGTTGTCTCCTATCGATTTGAAAAAAGTCTACTTCTGCCACGGAAATCTACTCCACGTGTCAACCAACTTGCCGGGCCGTTGTGCCATCAGATACCCAAAGGAAGCTCGATGCCCAAACGCATCTCACGCGCAAGGGCAAGTAGTTTGGCAGCGACAATCATGTCCTGCACCGCCATGCCGTGCGATTCAAAACAGGTGATCTGCTGCGGTGAGGTGCGCGATGGAAAGCGGCCGATGATGACATCGCCGAGCTCGCCGATCTGACCCCATCCCAGCTTGCCTTTCTCCAGCAGGGGAAGCAGGTCTCCGCACTCCTTTTCCGCGACGGCGCGGCTGTCGACAACGATCAGATCACAGCGATCGAGCGTCGCCTCGTCGAGTTCACGCCGCGTCAGCATATTGGAGCCGGCCGCGTTAATGTGGACGCCCGGCTTCAGCCACGCGCCATCGAACAAAGGGGTTTCTGCGCTGGTTATCGTGGTGATGATGTCGCTGTCGCGCACGGCTTCCTCCGCGCTGGCGGCTGCTCGCACGGTAATACCCAGACTAGCCGACATGGCGCTGCAAAAGGCGGCGAGTTTGTCCTTGTTGCGGGAGAAAACCTTGACTTCCGTGATGGGCCGGACCCGGCAAACCGCCTCAATCTGCCCTACCGCCTGTCGTCCGCTCCCGAATACGCCCATGACTTTGGCATCGGTGCGGGCCAAATGTTGAGTTGCAACGCCGCTGGCGGCACCGGTACGCATCACGCCGAGGTGGCGCGCTTCCAGAATGCCATTGAGATGACCATCGGCGGCGTCATAGACGTGCACCAGAAAGCGCACGACACCCTTGCTAACCGTATAAACCTTGTAGCCGATGGCTTGGTGGCTCGGAACATAGCCCTGTAGCAGGTGTTGCGTCGTATGCACTGCCCTGACGCGCTGGCGCGGTATGTTGATGGCTTCGCCACGGGCGAATTCCGCCATGACTTGCGCCACCGCCTCAAACGCGATCGGCATTGTCAACAGTTGTTTGACTTCGTTCTCGGTCAGGAAGAGACCCATTGTTTGATACGCCCCATGCCTTGGTTGTTTCTGGCCTGCTATCGCGCACCAAGAGTGTTTCTGGAACGAACGCCGCCGCTGTCGGGGTCGAATATAAGACGCTGCAGCCACTTGTCCAATACCGAATTTAGAGAGGCACCATACAATAAAGTTATTACCAACGCCGGTACTCCACAAATTCTGCATGGGTACAGGAGATTCTTCCCGTTTCCTATGGTGCGTCGAGCTCCCAATCCCTAGAAAAGCAAGCAAGCCACACTTGCGCAGGCAGGTGCCAGAAAGTAATCGCAATGGATCTCGTGCAGTTGAAATATTTCATCCGCGTAGCCGAGCTGCGCAGTTTCAGCAAGGCTGCGGACGCCTTGCATGTTGCGCAACCAGCCATCACGCGCCAGATCCGCCTCCTCGAGGAAGAATTCGGCGTGTCGCTGTTACACCGACACAGCCGCGGCTCCCAGCCGACCGAAGCGGGGGAGTTGCTAAAAACAGGCGCTGAGGCGATTCTGCGACTCTCGGAGCAAGTGCGCGGAGAGGTCATTTCGCGCGCCCTGGTTCCAACCGGGGCTGTGCGTATCGGGTTTCCGCCCTCGGTGGGCAACCTGCTGATCGGATCGACCGTCAGTTGCTACCGGGACCAGTACCCGAATGTCGTGGTCAGCCTGATCGAGGGGTACAACCAGATCCTGCAGGAGTGGCTGCTGTGCGACCGCATTGACCTTGCCATCATGACGCAGTTCGAGGGGCATCCGATGCTGGACTCGCGTCCGCTGTACGACGAAAGCCTGTGGCTGCTGGGGCCACACGAACCGGACCGCGCCTGGCGCAGCAGTTTCACGGTTGAGGACATCGCCACACTCCCGCTGATACAGACCAGTCATGGGAACGCCTTGCGCATGCTGATTGAGCACGCCGCGGCGGCGCACGGCTTCACCCTCAACATCGTCATCCAGGCCGAAGCGCTGACGGTCGTCAAGGACCTTGTTCGGCGTGGGGTCGGCTACCACGTCTCGCCCTATTCGGCGGTCATGTGGGATGTGGACAGCGGAAACTTCTCGGGCGGGCCGATCCAGGATCTGTCGATCTCACGCTTCCTCGTGCATCGCAACGACCGTCCTGTCACGCGTGCGGTCTCAGAAATGACAAAGATCCTCATCGCGGAACTGAAGAAGGCGGCCGCCGTTGCGGGGCCACTGATCCGCGTATCGCCAACCCTGGGCAATGCACTGTAGGACGACCCGCAAACGAAGTATCGGATCGCTCACTCAGCGCGCTTGAACAGCGCCAACAACGTTCCAGCCAGCACAAACAGGCTGCCAAAGGTGCGGTTCAACGCTCGGATATGGGCTGGCGATTTGAGTGCCCCGAGCAAACGCGATGCCAGCACGGTGTAGCCTGCCATCACGACCATGTCGGTGAAAGCCAGCGTCGCGGCGATCAGGAGGTACTGCGGCAGCAGTGGTTGCGCCAGATTCATGAACTGCGGCACAACCGCGAGCAGGAACACCGTGCCCTTGGGGTTGACGGCGTTGATCATCCAGGCCCGCGCAATCATGGAACGCCGCGTGACGATCATGCCGCTATCCGACACGGCTGCCATCGGCCGTGCCGGTGCGCGCCACTGCGCAATGCCAAGCCACACCAGGTAGGCCACGCCCAGCCACTTGACAACGCCAAACGCCGTGCTTGACGCCGCCACCAGCGCACCGAGGCCGGCACCCACCACCAGCACCTGTGTCCAGATACCCAGGATCAGGCCAAAGGTCGTGAAGTAACCGCGCCGAAAACCGTGGTTCAGGCCGGCACTCATTGCGGCAACCGCACCGGCCCCGGGTGAAATGCTGATGGCCCAGGATGCAGCGAAAAAGGCGAGCCAGGTGGAGAATTCCAAAACGATAGTCCAGTGAACAGGAAAGGCGCAAGCTTAACTGCTTTGCAGCGCGGCGATTCGCTCCTCCAGCGGCGGATGCGTCGAGAACAACTGCCCAATGCCGCCGCTGATGCCAAACGCCGCCACACTCTTGGGCAACTCGCCCCGCTGCATGCTACCGAGCCGCGCCAGCGCGTTGATCATCGGCTGCTTGCGGCCCAGCAATTGGGCCGAGCCGGCATCGGCACGGAATTCGCGATGCCGCGAGAACCAGGCCACGACCATGGCCGCCGCAAAGCCGAGCACGATGTCAAGCACCAGGGTCGTGATCATGTAGCCGATGCCAGGCCCCGAACTGCGCTCGTCACCCTTGCGCAGGAAACTGTCCACGGCAAAGCCAATGACGCGGCTCAGGAACACAACAAAGGTATTCATCACACCCTGGATCAGGGTCATGGTGACCATATCGCCATTGGCCACGTGCGCGATCTCGTGGCCGATCACGGCTTCGATCTCGTCGTGTGTCATGCCGACCAGCAAGCCGGTGCTGACCGCGACCAGCGCCGAATTCTTGAAGGCGCCGGTGGCAAAGGCGTTGGCCTCGCCCTCGAAAATGCCGACTTCCGGCATACCGATGCCGGCCTGGTCGGCCAGTTTGCGCACGGTGTTCACAATCCAGGCTTCGTCGGCATTTTGCGGCTGCTCAATGATGCGCACCCCGGCGCTCCATTTGGCCATCGGTTTGCTGATCAGGAGCGAGATGATGGCGCCGCCAAAACCCATGACCAGGGCAAAACCAAGCAATGCGCCAAGATTGAGACCACTGCCACTCAGGTAACGGTTGACGCCCAGCAGACTGGCCACAATGCCCAACACCGTCACCACCAATACATTGGTCAGAACGAACAACAGAATGCGTTTCATGGTTTCCTTCAAAGTCAGGCTCACTCAATGAGCCCCAGACCCCAATGGTAGGGCTTGGGCGCCCGTTTTCAAGATCGTGGCGGACGAAACACGCTGGTATCAACGTAAAAGTCTGGCGCTTCATTGCCCGTCCACCAACCGGGGACACCCAGCACCGGCAGGTGCGCGAACGGCTTGGCCGCCAGCCGCTGCGCCTGCAGGTCGCCTGCGACCCAGGCGTCGATTTCTGCGATTGAGTTGCCGCCTGGCTGCACGCGATAGACGTGGGCCGTGATGCCCTTGCGCGGCGCCACCAGCTTTTCCAGCAGTGCATGACCAAACAGCAGGAGATGCGCCTGCTGCCAGAGTGCGCGCTGATCAACAAACAGGGTCTGCCAGTCCTTTGCCGCCAGCGCGTCCCACAGCGCGTCAGGCGCTTGCAAAAAGGCGGCGTTTTCGTCAAACAGCGTCAAGGCGTCTCGCGCCGGACCGCGCACGGGCTGGATGCCTGTGCGGGCAATCTGGGCGACGTGCAAGCGATTCAGTCGCTGCTTGGTCAAGGGAAACAGCAACCAGGCCAGTCCGTTAAAGAAGTCGTGCAAACCCTCGCGCGTGGGCACACAAACGGTATCAAAAATATGCTGCTCATAGGCTACGCCGCCGGGGAGTTCTTGTTGCGCTACAAAACGAACCGGACAATCCGGCTGCGCCAGTGCCGCCTGGTTCAAGGCCTGTGGCTGCGCCTTGCCAGAGGCCAACTGTTGGCGTACGACCTCACCGATGGCGCGCCAGGGGCCGAGCCAGGGCGCGCTCCAGTCGATCAGTTCAACTTCCACGGCAGGGATTCACCAGACCGCAGTGGTTTAAGCCGGGCATCGCCATAGGCAAAGCTGTCGGGCGCAGTCCAGCTTTCACGCTGCAACGTGATGCGCTCGCTGTTGCGCGGCAGTCCGTAAAAGTCTGCGCCGTTGAAGCTGGCGAAGGCTTCGAGCTTGTCTAGTGCACCCACTGCGTCAAAGGCCTCGGCATACATCTCGATCGCCGCAAACGCGGTGTAGCAGCCAGCGCAGCCCGAGGCGTGTTCTTTCAAATGCGCGGCATGCGGTGCGCTGTCGGTGCCGAGAAAAAACTTGCTGGAACCACTGATGGCCGCCTGCACCAGCGCCAGGCGATGGGTCTCGCGCTTCAAGACCGGCAGGCAGTAGTAATGCGGCCGAATGCCACCGGTAAAAATGGCGTTGCGGTTGTAGAGCAGATGGTGCGCGGTCAGCGTGGCGGCGGTGAAACGGTCCGCCTCTTGCACGTACTGCGCGGCATCCCGCGTCGTGATGTGCTCGAAGACGATTTTCAGCTCCGGAAAATCACGCCGTAACGGAATGAGTTGGGTATCGATGAAGACGGCTTCACGGTCGAACAGATCAACCTCGGGCGATGTAACTTCGCCGTGCACCAGCAAGGGCATGCCGGCGCGCTGCATCGCCTCCAGCGTCGCATACGTCTTGCGCAGGTCGGTAACGCCCGCATCGCTGTGCGTCGTGGCACCGGCCGGATAGAGCTTGACCGCGACCACGCCTGCATCCTGCGCACGCTTGATTTCGTCGCTCGGCAGGCTGTCGGTCAGGTACAGCGTCATCAGCGGCTCAAAGTTCAGCCCCGCCGGCACTGCGGCCTGGATGCGCGCCTTGTAGGCCAGTGCGGCGGCCGCTGTCGTCACCGGCGGGCGCAAATTGGGCATGATGATGGCGCGGCCAAACTGTGCCGCCGTGTGCGGCACCACGGTGTTCAGGGCTTCGCCGTCGCGCACGTGCAGGTGCCAGTCGTCGGGGCGGGTCAGTTCGATGGTTTGGATCATGGCGGCTATTGTCCTTATTCAGGGCGGCGGCACTCAGTAATGCGGCGGCAGGTCATCGCGCAGGTTGCGCGGCGCGCCCAAGCCGCCATCGGTGCTCGACTGGCGCAGATGCGCCACCTCTCGGATCAGCTGGTCAATCTGCTGTTGCTGGCGCACGATGATCTCGTTGAGTTGATCGAGCAAATCTTCCGTGAAGGCGGCCTTGATCTCAAGCTCCGTCAGGCGCTGCTCGCTATGTTTTGTCGGGTCCATGCCCCATTTTGCCTCTTGTCCCGATAATCGACCCATGCACCGTACCGAACCCCAGGCCACCAGCGCCACCTCACCCGCTCCTGCCAACAGCTTTGCCAGCCTGCCACTGAACCCCGCCACCCTGGCCAATCTGGTTCAGTTGGGCTACCTGGAGATGACGCCGATTCAGGCCGCCAGCCTGCCCCCAGCCTTGGCCGGCAAGGACCTGATCGCGCAGGCCAAGACCGGCAGCGGCAAGACCGCCGCCTTTGCACTGGCCTTGCTGACCAATCTGAACCCGCGCCGCTTTGCCGTGCAATCGCTGGTGCTGTGCCCGACACGCGAACTGGCCGATCAGGTGACGATCGAGATCCGGCGCCTGGCACGCGCGGAAGAAAACATCAAGGTCGTCACACTCTGTGGCGGTGTCGCGCTGCGCGGCCAGCGTGCCTCGCTGGAACACGGCGCGCACATCGTGGTCGGCACGCCCGGGCGCGTGATGGACCATCTGGAACGCGGCTACCTGGCGCTCGATGCCCTTAACACCCTGGTGCTTGACGAAGCCGACCGCATGCTCGACATGGGCTTCTTCGATGACATCGCTACCGTTGTCAAACAGTGCCCGCCAGCACGGCAAACGCTGCTGTTTTCTGCGACCTACCCGGAAGGCATCGAGAAACTGGCGCGCCAGTTCATGCGCGAGCCACAGCAAATCAAGGTCGAGGCACAACACGCCAGCAACCTGATCGAACAACGCTTTTACGAAGTGACGCGCACCAACCGGCTCGAAGCAGTGGCCCTGTTGCTCAACCACTTCCGCCCGGCAAGTACTTTGGCGTTCTGCAATACCAAGCTGCGCTGCAA
>CAITXW010000359.1 GCA_903896425.1 uncultured beta proteobacterium
CCGCTTCGAGTTTCTCGAACACGACCGGTTTGATGTTCAGGGCGTTGGCCTTGGAATAGTCGGTCAGGTTCTTTTCGGTGGTGGTGCCCGATTGCACGCAAACTGTTTGTCCCTTGAGCTGCTTGGCGCTCTTGATCTTGCTCTTGACTGGAACCATGAAGCCCTGGCCGTCATAGTAGTTTGGCACTGTGATGCTCAGGCCAAGCGAGGCGTCGCGCGTCAGGGTGAAGGTAGTGTTACGCGGCAGGATGTCCACTTCGCCCGATTGCAGTGCGGTGAAGCGTTGCTGTGCGTTGAGCGGCACATATTTGACTTTTTCCGAGTCGCTCAGAACCGAGGCGGCCAGGGCGCGGCAGATATCGACGTCAAGGCCAGCCCACTTGCCGGCAGAATCTGCCGCCGAGAACCCGGCCAGACCCGTGTTGACACCGCAAATTACCTGACCGCGTGCCTTGATGCCGTCCAGCGTCTTGCCAGCATGGGCCGGGGCCGCCATCACGGCACCCAAAGCAGCCACCATGGTGGCGATGATTTTTAGTTTACTCACGTGCATTTGCGTTACTCCAGTTAAAAATTGAATCAAACATGGACGGCCAGAACTCCCTGACGGACCCTTAAAAGCTGAACTTTAACAGCTTCGACGCCAGCCCCGAAATCGGGGTTTACGCTTGCGAAGCGAGTCAGTGGTCTTGCTGTCACTTCCTGCGCCCGGGCGACGACTTGAATTCAAAAGCATGATCTATGCCATTATGAGACAGTTACGATGGTGATTCGGTCAAGGGGGTGAACCTGCTGCGGCCCTGTTCTTTGGTTTTGGGTGCTTGGTTTGTTTGGTTTTTTCTTCATTGGGGTATTTGTATGAGCCGTGGACAAGTGCGCGCGATTTCTTCGGAGCCGGCATTGCCGGTTGCCTCGCCCGAGAGTGTGGGGCTGTGCCCGCAGCGTATCGGGCAGCTGATGACCGTGCTGCAATCCGAAGTTGAGCGCCAGCGTCTGCCCGGCGCGGTGGCGCTGATTGCGCGCCATGGCAAACTGGCCTTGTTTGAAAGCATTGGCGCACTGGATCCAGCGCTTGGCACACCGATGGTGCAAGATGCCATCTTCCGCATTTACTCCATGACCAAACCCATCGTGTCGGTGGCGGTGATGATGTTGATGGAGCAGGGCAAGTTGCTTTTGAATGATCCGGTAGCGAAGTACCTGCCGGAATATGCGGCACAGAAGGTGGCCACGCTGGTTGACGGAGCGGTCGAGTTGCGGGATCTGCAACAGCCCGCAACGCTGCAAGATCTGTTGCGTCATACCGCCGGCTTTACCTATGAATTCATGGGCAGTTCTGCTGTGCAGCGGCAATACGCCCAGAGCCGGATTGGCTCACGCTCGCGCAGCAATGCCGAGTTTTCGCACGCGTTGGCGGGTCTGCCGCTGATGTTTGAGCCCGGCAGCACCTGGGAGTACGGACGTGCCACCGATGTTCTCGGCCGCATTGTGGAGGTGGTGAGCGGACAAGCGCTGGGTGCTTTTTTGCAGGCGCAGATATTCAAGCCCTTGGGCATGACGGATACCGGATTTTCAGTCCCGCCGCAGCATCATGGGCGTATCGCCGAGCCGTTTGCGCGCGATCCCGAAGGGGGCCTGCAGATGCGTGTGATCGATGTGCGCGAAGACGCCGCAATGGAGTCGGGCGGCGGCGGTCTGGCTTCAACCGCGAGTGATTACGCGCGCTTTTTGCAGTGCCTGCTCAACCGTGGTGAGTTCGGTGGCGTGCGCCTGTTGGGGCCGCGCACAGTGGACTTCATGACGGCCGATCATTTAGGAAGCATACCGGTCAACGCCGGTGCATCGCGTGCGCTGCTGCCGCCGGGGCATGGCTTTGGCCTTGGCTTTGCCGTCCGCAAGGACCTCGGCGTTGCAACGGTGCCGGGTTCGGTCGGCAGTTACTTTTGGGGGGGCATGGCCGGCACCACGTTCTTTGTTGATCCGGCTGAAGACCTGTTTGCCTGCCTGATGCTACAGGCGCCGAATCAGCGCGAGTACTACCGCATGCTGTTTCGCAACATGGTGTACGCGACGCTGGTCGATTGAAGAACCTCTCCCGAGTGGGAGAGGTAGATCTGCTTACAGGTTGTCGGTAAAGCTGCGCAGTTTGTCCGAGCGGGAAGGGTGCTTGAGCTTGCGCAGCGCCTTGGCCTCGATCTGGCGAATGCGCTCGCGCGTCACGTCGAATTGCTTGCCGACTTCTTCCAGCGTGTGGTCGCTGGTCATCTCGATACCGAAGCGCATGCGCAGCACCTTGGCTTCGCGCGGCGTCAAGCTGTCCAGAATGTCCTTGACCACATCGCGCAGACCGGCCTGCATCGCGGCTTCCATGGGCGCCGTATTGGCATTGTCTTCAATGAAGTCGCCCAGATGCGAGTCGTCGTCGTCGCCGATCGGTGTTTCCATCGAGATCGGTTCCTTCGCAATTTTCATGATCTTGCGGATCTTGTCTTCCGGAATCTCCATGCGCTCGGCCAGCACGCTGGCATCGGGCTCGAAGCCAAACTCCTGCAGGTGCTGACGGCTGATGCGGTTCATCTTGTTGATGGTTTCGATCATGTGCACCGGGATCCGGATGGTGCGCGCCTGATCCGCGATGGAGCGCGTAATGGCCTGGCGAATCCACCACGTGGCATAGGTCGAGAACTTGTAGCCGCGACGGTATTCGAATTTGTCCACGGCTTTCATCAGGCCGATGTTGCCTTCCTGGATCAGGTCCAGGAATTGCAGGCCGCGGTTGGTGTATTTCTTGGCGATCGAGATGACCAGACGCAGGTTGGCCTCAATCATTTCCTTCTTCGCAGCGCGTGAGGACGACTCGCCCTCGTTCATGCGCTTGTTGATGTCCTTAAGCTGATCGAGCGGCACGACCACGCGCGACTGCAGGTCGGTGAGTTTTTGCTGCAGGTCCTGCACCGGCGGAATGTTGCGGCCCATGATGGCGCTCCAGGGCTTGCCCAGGGTGGCCTGCTTTTCAATCCAGTGCAAATTCAGGAGCTGGCTTGCAACCTTGTTGCCGTGCTTGTCGCGGCCACTGAAGTTGGCGATGAAATGATCTTGCGGGTAGCCGCACTTGTCCACGATGATGCGGCGCAGTTCACGTTCTTTCTTGCGGATATCGTCAACCTGGGCGCGCACCATGTCGCACAATTTTTCAATTGCCTTGGCGGTAAAGCGGATCGACATCAGCTCGTCGCTCAGCATGCGCTGCGTCTTGACGTAGCTGGGTGTGCCATAACCTTCCTTGTCATAGATCTTGTGCACTTTCTCGAACAACTCGCGCAAGCGGTCAAAGCGGGTGAGTGCTTCGCGTTTGAGTTCTTCGAGTTTCTTCGTCAGCGCCTTGGAGCCGCCTTTGCCGTCGTCATCATCGGCTGCGTCGAATTCGTCAAAGTCTTCTTCGGCAACGTAATCGTCGGCTTCGTTCGGATTGGAGAAGCCATCGACGATGGTGGTGATCACCACTTTGCCTTCGCGGATGTCTTCGCCCAGACGCAGGATTTCGGCAATCGTGGCGGGCGATGCAGAGATCGCTTCCATCATGGCCATCAGGCCGCCTTCGATGCGCTTGGCAATTTCGATTTCGCCTTCGCGCGTCAGCAGTTCGACCGTTCCCATCTCGCGCATGTACATGCGTACCGGGTCGGTGGTGCGGCCGAACTCGCTGTCCACCGTGGACAAGGCGGCTTCGGCCTCTTCTTCGGCCTCTTCCTCAGTGGCGGCGGTGGGGCCGTTGTTGTTGAGCAAAAGCGTTTCGGCATCGGGCGTTTGTTCGTAGACCGCCACACCCATGTCGTTGAGCATGGAAATCACAACTTCCAGTGTTTCCGCGTCGACCAGTTTGTCGGGCAGGTGATCGGAGATTTCGCCGTGCGTCAGGTAGCCGCGGGTCTTTCCCAGTTTGATCAGGGCTTTGAGGCGCAGGCGGCGCTTGGCGATGTCTTCTTCGGAAAGCACCGTTTCGTCCAGACCAAATTCCTTCATCAGCGCGCGCTCTTTGGCCTTGCTGATCTTCATGCGCAGCGGCTTGACCTTTTCGCCGGTGATGATCGGTTCACCCACCAAGTCGGCTTCGATGTCGGCCATTTCGGCACTGTCTGCCGTGGCTGCGACGCCAGTCAGCTTTGGCTTGCGTCCGCGCTTGGCGCCGGTAGTTGGCACTGCTCCCGATTCGATGTTGGCGGCTTTTGGCGGACGCCCGGGTTTCTTCTTGGCGACTGGTTCGGTCGCCACAGGGGCGGTGACGATCTTCTTCGCTTCCGCAATGGGTGCATGAGCCGACGACTTGGATTTGGGCACTGGTTTGGTTCTCGATTCAGGTTTGGCGGCGGGCTTCTTCGCTGCTACTGAGGCAGCAGCTTTCGAAGGAACAGTTCGCGGCGCGGGCTTCGCTACAGGCTTCGCGGCTGGTTTTTTTGTGGCCGGGACAGGCTTCTTGAGTTTTTGAGCAGGCATGTGATGACCTCAAATTTGCAAAAACAGACAGGGCGGACGCGCGCCTCAAACAACGGACGTCGTTTGGAACGCAGAGGAATTAAATCCCGTTGGCAAAATGTGGGGCGAACATTTGGTATGCAGTCCTTGCGGTTAGGTAGCCGGTTGTGAACTCTGTCAACGTTTGGCTGGGCCCGGAGGTGCTGCTGTCGCTCTTGCCGAAAATAGCGCGTAATTATAACTCTGGAATACCAAATTTCAAATTCAGGTGTTGTTCTGCTGATCAAGGTCTGCGGTATTGCCAGCTTCCAACTGGCGTCTGCGGGTTTGCAATTCGCGGTAGCGCAGCAGAGCCGTCGGATCAGTTCTGGCTGCATCGATGGCTGCAGTTTCAAGTGTTTTGAGTCGTTCAACCAGCATGCGATTGAGCAAGTCACGCAACTCACTGGAACTGTTGTCAGCCTCGTCGTCAGCATTGATTTCGTGTCCGCTCATCAGTCGCACGGCTATTTCCTCGCACGCATGCCCACGCAGACCTTCTCGCAGAGCGACCCAGGGTTGAACGCCGTGTTCATGCAGTTGGACTTCCAGCCAGACAAACAGGGGACCGTATGGTTCTGGCAGTTCGCACAGCATGGTGTGGTCTTCGGCGGACAGGAGGTTCAGGGCTGCCATGTCGCCCAGCAGAAGACGACTTGCGTGATCGGCCCGACTGGTCGGCAAGGGTCGCCCCCTCAGGCGCGACTGTGGCCTGGGCTTTCCAGCGTAATGCGCGCTGCCATAGCCCGGGACGTCAGCGCGGTAAGCGCTGCCAGGTGGAGAGTGCCTTGATTTTTCAGGATGTTTCTCGGTCGCTTTTGGTAGCCACAGCTCGGTCAATTCGCGACTGGCCAACTGCACCAGATCGGCGATTTCGGTTAGCAACTGCAACTTGAGCGCACCATCGGGCAGCGGCAGCCACAAGGGTTTGGCATTGCTGGCAAAGTGAGCGCGGCCCTCGGCCGTATTGAGATCGCAGCCTTCACGCGCAGCGTCGATCATGAAGCGGCTCAAAGGCACGGCTTCGCTGACATAGCGCGCGAAAGCTTCCTTGCCGTATTCACGAATGAAGCTGTCAGGGTCGTGCTCAGTTGGCAGGAACAGAAACTTCACACTGCGCACATCGCTGGCAAAGCTCAGAACACCGTCCAGCGCTTTGCGCGCTGCGCGCCGGCCGGCGGCGTCGCCATCAAAACTGAAGACCACCGAATCGGTAAAACGGAAGAGCTTCTGAACGTGGTCAGCCGTGCAGGCCGTTCCCAGTGTTGCCACGGCGTTGGGGAAGCCGAGCTGTGCCAGCGCCACCACATCCATGTAACCCTCGGTCACCAGTGCGTAACCCTGGTCGCGCAATGCATTTCTTGCCTCGAACAGACCGTACAACTCGCGTCCCTTACTGAAGACTGGCGTCTCCGGCGAATTAAGGTATTTGGGTTTGTCATCACCGAGCACCCGCCCGCCAAAACCAATGCATTCACCCTTGATGTTGCGGATCGGGAACATCACGCGGTCGCGAAAACGGTCGTAGCGTTTTTCCTCTTCGCCTTCCTCAGCGCTCAGGATCACCAACCCACTTTCGACCAACAGGGGGTCCTCGTAATTTGGAAAAACACTGGCCAGACTGCGCCAACCGGCCGGCGCGTATCCCAGACCAAAGCGCTTGGCGATCTCGCCGGACAGACCGCGCCCTTGCAGATAGGCTACCGCCTTACCGCTGTCTTTCAGGTGCTTTCGATAGGCCTCGCCGGCCTTCTCCAGCACGTCGTTCAGCGTGGTCTGCTTTTGTCTTTGCTCGGCGGCGCGGGCCCGGTCCTGTGGGCTGGCCTCGTCCTGCGGCACTTGCAGGCCATATTGCTGGGCCAGGTCATTGACGGCCTCGACAAACGTCATGCCGGCGTGGTCCATCAGGAAACTGATGGCGTTGCCATTCTTGCCGCAGCCAAAGCAGTGATAGAACTGTTTGCTCGGGCTGACTGAGAATGAGGGCGACTTCTCCCCATGAAACGGGCATAAGCCCATGAAGTTAGCACCGCCCTTCTTGAGCTGCACGTAGCGGCCCACGATCTCCACCACGTCAGCGCGGGACAGAAGTTCCTGAATGAACGTTTGGGGGATGGACATGGCTTGATTGTAGGAACTCGCTGCTCCGGAGGAGTTTGGCGAGTTCCATCATCGCACCATCAGGTCACGGCGCGGTGCGCCACCGGTCTTGCGTTAGCGCGGTGCCAGGCGAATGGCACCGTCCAGGCGAATCACCTCGCCATTGAGCATGTCGTTTTCGAAAATGTGGACTGCCAGTTTGGCGTAGTCCTGCGGCGTTCCCAGGCGCGACGGGAACGGGACACTGGCCGCCAGCGAATCCTGCACATCCTTGGGCATGCCAAACATCATCGGTGTGCCGAAAATGCCGGGTGCAATCGTCATGTTGCGGATGCCGTTGCGTGACAGATCACGAGCGATCGGCAATGTCATTCCGACAATGCCACCCTTGGACGCGCTATAGGCGGCTTGTCCGATCTGCCCGTCGTAGGCTGCCACCGATGCGGTCGAGATCATCACACCGCGCTCGCCGGTGTTTTCCGGGGCGTTCTTGCACATGGCGTCCGCTGCCAGGCGGATCATGTTGAAGCTACCGATCAAATTGACGGTAATGCACTTGCTGAAAACGCCCAGGTTGTGCGCGCCATTTTTGCCAACGGTTTTCTCCGCCGGTGCAATGCCGGCGCAGTTGACCAGACCCATCAATTTTCCAAGGGAAACAGCCTTTGCGACGACCGCTGCGCCGTCGGCTTCCTGGCTGACGTCGCATTTGACAAAGGCGCCGCCAATTTCTTTGGCGATGGCCTCACCTTTTTCAATCTGCATGTCAGCGATAACCACGGTTGCGCCCTTGGCTGCCAACATGCGGGCTGTGCCTTCGCCCAAGCCTGATGCGCCGCCCGTCACGATGAATACTTTGCCTGCGATGTCCATTTTGATCTCCAATAAACAGTTGACGTTAACGTAAACGTCAATTATGACTGATTGTCATCCCGGTCCTCATGGAATCGGTCGGAACGCCGTCGGGTCCACGCTGCTGCTATACTTCGCGCTCTCGGACAATCCTTAGGCGCGTAGCTCAGCTGGTTAGAGCACCACCTTGACATGGTGGGGGTCGTTGGTTCGAGTCCAATCGCGCCTACCAAGGTTTCTCCCTTTGAAGATAACCAGTCTTCAGAATCGCGGGAGAAACAACGGTCATACTCAAAATTACCGCCCGCCCTCTCCAAGGCCGCGCGAGATTTATTTGATATTTTATTTTCCTCAGGGTAAACCTTGGCGCTTTTGCGATGTGCACTCCCTAGAATGTATTGCACTGCAACACATTTTCCCGGACCTGGTTCCGGACCAGAGGCGTTCATATGCAAAACAAGAAAACCGGCGAGGAAGCCGCCATTCCCCGCGTCATCAAGAAGTATCCGAACCGGCGCCTCTATGACACGGATACCTCAAGCTATATCACGCTGGCCGAGGTTAAACGTCTGGTCATGGACAACGAGTCGTTCGTGGTACGTGATGTAAAGACGGGTGAAGACCTCACGCGAAGCATCCTGTTGCAGATCATTCTCGAAGCGGAGGCGGGAGGTTCGCCGATGTTCACCGCGCCCGTATTGGCCAGCATGATCCGGTTTTACGGCAATTCGATGCAGGGTTTGATGGGGGGTTACCTGGAGAAGAACATGCAGGCGCTGATGGATCTGCAGACCAAATTCAGTGAACAGTCCAAAGGGTTGACGCCAGAGAGTTGGACGCAGTTCCTGGCCCTGCAATCCCCGGTGCTGCAGGGCATGATGGGCGGCAGTGTCGAGCAGTCCAAAGCGCTGCTGTCGCAGATGCAGGAGCAAATGCAGAAGCAGACCGGTCAGATGCTCGGGGCTTTCGGGATCAAGCGCTGAACGGGGTGGTGAATGCTGGGACAATGTGGATATGAGCGAAGTTATAGCGAAGAACACGAATGCACCCAAAGTCGGTTTTGTCAGCCTCGGATGCGCTAAAGATAGTCAGTATAAACCGCTTCAAGAGCACATGAAGGGCCTGGCCTACGTGGTATCTAATGCCCGTCAGTTAAACCGCGAGTAGGCGGAACTTGGCGGTGAAAGTCCTTTACTCGCCTGGCAGCAGTGGTGA
>CAITXW010000360.1 GCA_903896425.1 uncultured beta proteobacterium
CCTCTACCTTCCCGTACAACTGCTACAACGACCCTTGGGTCAACAGCCTGTTCCAGGACGCGCAGCCGCTGGCCAAGGGCATCTTTGAAGGCATCGCCGCGCAGACGGTTGCCGATGTCAAGGCGCAGCGCCTGGCGCGGCTGGAACTCGCCGACGCGTACGACGCCAAGGTTCACGATCAGGATCTGCGCATGCTGTCATGGGAGCAGTTCAGCGTCGCTGAACTGGGTCTGATGCCCACCGTGATCACGGTCGGCGGTGACGGCGCTACCTATGACATCGGCTTTGGTGCGCTCTCGCGCATTCTGATGAGCGGCACGCCGCTCAAGGTGCTGGTGCTCAACACCGGGGCTTATTCCAATACCGGCGGCCAGGCCTCGACTTCGAGCTTCATCGGGCAGGATTCCGATCTGGCGCGCTTTGGCAGCAGTGCCAGCGGCAAGCACGAGTCGCGCAAGGAACTCGGTTTGATAGCAGCCTTCCATTCCAACGTCTTCGTCTGCGCCACCAGCACCTCGTTGCAAGGGCACTTCCTGAAGAACACGATGGAGTGCCTGAACTACACCGACGGCCCGGCGCTGCTTGATGTTTACACGCCGTGCCAGGGTGAGCATGGCATTGGGGACGCCGCATCGTCCGAGCGCTCGCGCCTGGCGGTGCAGAGCCGTATGAACCCGGTGTTTGTGCACGACCCGCGTCGTGGCACGACACTGCACGACTGGTTCTCGCTTGAAGGCAACCCCGACATCGAGAAGACCTGGGCCAGCAGCACGCTCGAATACATCGACGATGCCGGCCAGCTCAAACTGCTCAGCACGGCGTTGACGCCAGCGCACTTTGCGCTGGGTGAAATCCGCTTCAAGAAGCAGTTCCACAAACTGCCCGCGGACGACGTCAATGCGCTGCCGGTGGAAGACTTTGTCGAATTGCCAAAGGCCGAGCGCGCCGGCAGGACCGCCTTCATCTGGTCTACCGATGCCAAGAAACGCCTGCAAAAAATTGCGGTCGGTGAGGCCATCGTGGCGCTGGTCGAAGAACGTCGCAAGTACTGGCATCTGCTGCAGTACCTCGACGGTCAGCATGTGGCCAAGCTCGACGAGGACCATCGCCAGGGTATGCAGGCGCTGCAGGCGCAGTACCTCGAATCCGTCACGCAGCGCGATACCTCGCTCGACTCCTTTGCCCGCGCCATGTCGGAGCTTGCCGCTTCGAGCAAGGCGCCAGTCGGCGCAGCGCGCGTGATCCCGATCACCGCCGTTGCCGGCAGCCCGGCCGCAGCAGCCGGCGCGGCGACTGCGGTCGCTGATGCGCTGGTCACGTATGACGTGGCCGACCAAGTCAAGTGCACGGATTGCAAGACCTGCTATCAGGATCTGCCCGAGTTGTTCGAGAAGACGCGCATCGTGGTCGATGGTGTGTCGCGCGATGTGGCGCAGATGATTCCGGGTGCGCTCGACAAGGTCAAGGTCACGCCCGAACTCAAGGCCCGCATCAAGCGGGTGTCGGCCAACTGCGACGCGGAGATCATTCGATGAGCAGCATCAACC
>CAITXW010000361.1 GCA_903896425.1 uncultured beta proteobacterium
CAGCTCGGGCAGGTTGCGCACGGTGGCGGCCCAGGCGTAGACGGCGTCAAACAGGCTGGCCGTGGTGGTGGCCGAATACTGCGGATAGGCCGGCAGCACCAGCACGCGCGTCACACCTTCGGCCTTGAGCGCGTCGAGTTGCTCGGCAATCGAGGTGCTGCCGTAGCGCATGGCGTAGCGCACGCGAACGTCGTGGCCGCGCTGTGCCAACCAGCCCTGCAGCAGCAGCGCCTGTTTCTCGGTCCAGATCTTCAGCGGAGAGCCCTCGCTCGTCCAGATGCTGGCGTACTTGGCAGCCGACTTGGCCGGGCGAAACGGCAGGATCACGCCGTGCAGGATCAGCCACCAGAGCAGGCGCGGAATTTCCACCACGCGGTGATCGCTCAGAAATTCCTTCAGATAGCGACGCACGTCCTGGGTGCTGGGCGTATCGGGTGTGCCCAGGTTGCAGAACAGCACCGCGCTGCGGGGTTGCTGGCCGTGCTGGAAGGAAGGTTCGGGCTTGAATGAGGTCATGGCGCATTTTCGCGTATCGCGGCGTGCTCTGCCGGCATCACCGCGCTGGCGTCAGGGTCAGCGTGCTGCGTGTGCTGGCCACCACATCGGCATCGCTCAGGTGCTGCGGCACATAGCCGCCCTCGATGAAGGTCTTTGCCTGATCCTTGTAATGGGCGTCAAACAGCACGCCGCTCTGGCCGACCGGGTTGATGCCCACTGCTTTGCCCGCATCGGCGAAATCGATCACGCGCCGGGTTGATGGCCCGTAGCTGACGGCCCAGGGTGCCGGACCGATGTTGGTGCCCAGGTTGTTGGGCAACTCGCGCCCGCCCGGTGCCGCAAAGGGCCCGATGTTGAAGAGTTTGTCGAGCGGTTTTTGTGCCGCCAACGGGTGGGCGTGTGTCAGGGCGTGGGCCTTGCCCCAGGACCAGTTGGCGCTGTCGTCTCCAAACGTGGCGCGCAGGTGTGCCAGTGTTGCACGCCAGGCCGCCAGTACCGTGTCGGCGCGGCTCTCGACCGCTGGCGTGTTGCGGTTGTCCCACCAGGGTGATGTGGCGTCGTTGACGAGGCGCGGCAGGGCGAACTCCAGCACGCGTGTTGCCAGCAGGTTTTTGAACTGCACTTCGCCCATCTCGTCGGCCATGGCGGCGCGCGCGAGCTCGTAGACAAACTGTGTGTAGAGCGTGGTGGCAACGCTGTCGGTGGTTTGCTGGCCGTCCCAAATCGCGAGCTGTTGCAGCAGGGCACGTTCGGCCGGATCGGTGACTGCGGCTTGCAGCATCGGTAGCACGGGCTTGAGGATGCGAGCGGCGTAGTCGGTTTTGACGTCGAGCTGCAAGGCCTGGCTGGCTTTGCTGTCCCACTTCACGCCCGGGCGGCGCAGAAACTCATCGAGGCGCTGCACGCGCTCGGGCACGCAGTAATAGCCGGGTACCGGGACGCCGTTGATCGACTTGGGCTCATTGTTGGCCGAGACGATGTAGCCGCGCGCTGGATTGACTTCCTGCGGGTTCTCGGCGAAGGGATAAAAGCCCAGCTTGTCC
>CAITXW010000362.1 GCA_903896425.1 uncultured beta proteobacterium
GCCCATGCCACGGTAGCTCTTGTAGCTACGACCTTGAAACAGGATGACTTCGCCCGGTGCCTCTTCGGTGCCAGCGAACATGCTGCCCATCATCACGCTGCCGGCACCCGCCGCCAGTGCCTTGGAAATATCGCCACTGTAGCGAATGCCGCCGTCGGCAATCAGCGGGACGCCGCTGCCTTTGAGCGCTTTCGCCACGTTGTCGATGGCCATGATCTGCGGCACACCAACACCAGCGACGATGCGCGTGGTGCAAATCGAGCCCGGACCAATGCCAACCTTGACCGCATCTGCGCCCGCCTCGACCAGCGCCAGCGCCGCCGCCCCGGTGGCGATGTTGCCACCGATCACATCGACCTGGGGATAGTTCCGTTTGACCCAGCGTACGCGCTCGATAACGCCATGGCTATGACCGTGCGCGGTGTCGACCACGATGGCGTCGACCCCGGCGCGAACCAGGGCTTCGACCCGCTCTTCCGTGCCTTCGCCTACGCCAACAGCAGCGCCAACGCGCAATTTGCCCTGGGCGTCACGTGCGGCATTTGGGAAACTGGTTTGCTTGGTAATGTCCTTGACGGTAATAAGCCCCTTGAGCTCAAAAGCGTCGTTGACGACCAGCAGACGCTCGATCTTGTACTGGTTGAGCAGTACCTTGGCCTGCTCCAGCGTCGTGCCATCGGGCACCGTGACCAGTTTGTCGCGCTGCGTCATGATGTGGCTGACCGGCAGGTCGTAGCGCGTTTCGAAACGCAGATCGCGCCCCGTGACAATGCCCACGACTTTGCCACCGTCGAGAACCGGGAATCCAGAGACGCCAAGTTGCTCCGACAAATTCATGACCTGACGCACCGTGTGCTGGGGCGTTATCACGACCGGGTCACGCAAGACGCCAGACTCGTAGCGCTTGACCTTGGCCACCTGCGCCGCTTGTTCCTGCGCGGAGAGATTCTTGTGAACGATACCGATACCGCCTTCCTGCGCGATGGCAATCGCCAGTCGCGCTTCGGTGACCGTGTCCATGGCTGCTGAAACCAGGGGCAGGTTTAACGCAATATTGCGGGAGAAGCGGGTCGCGAGAGAGGTGTCCTTGGGCAGGACCTGGGAGTACGCCGGCACCAACAGGACATCGTCGAAGGTGAGCGCTTTGCCAATGAGGCGCATATTCTTGGGCTCCAAATCGCCAATTGTACCCACGCCGGCCTACCAAGGCCGTTCCCGAATGATGAAAAACCGACACATGGGCGGGCCAAAGCAGCAGCGGACTTGAACAAAAAACGCAGCCCACGCTAAACTCTGGCATGAACCAAATTCAAGCTTTCCTGCTCGCCGCAGCTTGCGGGGTGTCGATGACGGCCGCGGCCCAGTGGCAATGGCTCGACAAGGATGGGCATAAAGTATTCAGCGACCGCGCACCACCGCCGGAGGTCCTGGAAAAGGATATTCTCAAGCGTCCTGCTCCCAGAATCCCGGCATCGGCACCGGCATCGCAGTTAGAGGCCGGCGTACCGAAAGTGAGCGGCGTTGACAAAGATTTGATGGAGAAAAGGAAAAAAGCCGACGAAGCCGAAGCGAACAGGCGCAAGGCTGAACAGGATAAATTTCTCCTTGCCAAGGTCGAGAATTGCAAACGCGCCAGACAGGTTAAGACACGCTACGAATCTGGCCAACCCATAGCCCATACCAATGAAAAAGGGGAGCGTGAATTGCTGGACGCTGCCGGCAGGGCCACCGAGATCAAGCGGCTTGATGCGATCATCGAATCCGACTGCAACTAGCGGACACTCGCCTAGTAACCGGCTTTGGCCCCGGCCCTCTTGTGGACAAACAGCCCCGCGCTGCGGGCGCCCTGGCGCACAAAGCGCTCTCGCCGCGCAATTTTTGGATCTACTCTGAGTGGCCGGTAGATTTCGACACGGTCACCATCGCGCAGGGCTTGCTTCAAGCTCACTTTGCGCCCCCATACGCCAACGACGGTATGTTTCGGATCAATGGAAGCGAAGCTTTGCAACAAGCCGCTGGCCTCAAGCGCTTGCAGTACTGTACCGTCAGACGCCAGTTGGAAATGAACTTCACACACGTCCCGCGGCGCTGGCGAGTAGACAACCGTTACCTGAATCCGTGATTCAATTGCCATAAACCTGCCCCGCGCGCTTGACGAAGGCTTCGACCATGTTGCCGGCGATCTTGTCGAATACTGGCCCCACCATTTTGCTCAAGGTCGCATTGTCAAATCCGTAGTGCAAAGTGAGTTCAAC
>CAITXW010000363.1 GCA_903896425.1 uncultured beta proteobacterium
AACCTCGCCGTCAAGTGGAACATCAGCCGTGAAGACCAGGACGCTTTTGCCTGCGAATCGCAGCGCCGCGCCGCTGTCGCGATTGCCGAAGGCCGTTTCAAATCCCAGATCGTTCCGATTGTTCAGCAAACGCGCAAGGGCGAAGTCGTGTTTGAGGTCGATGAGCACGGCAAGGCCAATACCACGATGGAGTCGCTGGCCAAAATGAAGCCAGCCTTCAAGAAGGACGGTACCGTCACGGCGGGCAATGCTTCGGGCATCAACGATGGCGCCGCCTTCTTCGTGCTGGCCGCTGCCGACGTGGCCGCCAAAGCCGGTCAAAAGCCGATGGCCCGTATCGTTTCGTACGCCGTTTCCGGCGTGCCCAACGAAATCATGGGTGAAGGCCCGATCCCCGCAACCAAGTTAGCTCTCAAGAAGGCCGGTTTGACGCTCGACCAGATCGACGTCATCGAAGCCAACGAAGCATTCGCCGCACAGGCGATCGCCGTCAACAAGGGCCTCGGACTCGATCCGGCCAAGACGAACCCGAACGGTGGCGCGATTGCACTGGGTCACCCTGTTGGTTGCTCGGGCGCTTTCATTGCGACCAAAGCGGTGTACGAGTTGCACCGCACCGGTGGCAAGTACGCACTGGCCACCATGTGCATCGGCGGCGGTCAGGGTATTGCGGTGATTTTCGAGCGCATCTGATCGCGCTCCCCATATCAACGCGCCAGCGAATCATCTGCCGGCGCGTTTTTGTTTTGGTCTGATAGGCCGGTCCTGTGTGACAGGATTGTCATTTGTCGCCTTGCCAAGTCGGTGTCTAATATTTGCCTGTGTAACCGACAGTCAGGTGTCAATAGGACAAGGATGGCTTACCCCGCATCGAGGACGCAGCCGGCATGAAAGTCCTGCTGGTCGAAGACGAACAAAAAATCGCTGACTTTGTCTGCGCGGGTCTGCGCGCGCGCGGGCTCGACGTGCGGCATTGCGACGACGGCAATGTTGGTCTGGAACTCGCAAGCCAGAGCATCTTCGATGTCATCGTGCTCGACATCATGCTGCCTGGGCGCGACGGCCTGTCGGTGCTCAAAGCACTGCGCGCTGTCGGTGTGCCGACGCCGGTCATCCTGCTGACGGCCCGCAACGAACTCAACGACCGCATCGAAGGCCTCAACCTGGGTGCCGACGATTACCTGGCCAAGCCGTTTTATGTGAAAGAGTTGTTCGCGCGCATCCAGGCTCTGCTGCGCCGCTTGGCCGGTGACCGCAGCAACACGGTGCTGGTGGGTGAATTCAAGCTCGACCGCATCACGCGCCACGCCAGTTGCGGTGAGCATTCGGTTGAACTTACGACGCGCGAGTTCAGCCTGCTCGAGTACCTGATGCGCTCGGCCGGTCAGGTCTTTACGCGCAGTCAGATTCTTGAACATGTCTGGGGCTATGACTTTGACCCCAGCACCAATGTGGTGGACGTTTGCATCAAGCGCATTCGCGCCAAGCTGGGCGAACTCGATGCTGCGGGCGAGAGCGCCGCCCTGATCGAATCGGTGCGCGGTGCCGGTTACCGCTTCAGGCGCGCGGACTGAGCATGACGATTTCCTTTCGCACCCGGCTCTTCGTAAGCGCGACCCTGATCGTCGGCTGCGTGTTGCTGCCAGTCGTTGGCCTGGGTTGGTCGCGCATCCTGAGTTTTGAGGTCGGACGCCTCGACGAGCGGCTTTGCATGGAGGCGCGCCGGTTGCTGATGCCGCCCAAGCCGGGCGAGGATTTCCACCGTCTGCAAGCCGACATGTTGGGCAAGCTGCGTCTGAGCCAAGCGCAGCAGCTGATGCTGCGTTTGGAGCCGCGTGAAGGACAGAGCGGCCTGCAATCCGAATACTGGCCGGCCGGGCTCGCCATCGACAGCCTCGATTGGCGTTCGGCAACGCAGCAGGAGCGCCCTGGCGCCGCAGGCAACTGTGCGCTGGCCTCTTTTGAAGCGTCGGGCGCGTCCTGGCGCGCCGCGCTGCACGCGGCGCCGGAGGGTCGCAGCTTTGTGGCGGCGGACCTGGTCGAATTAAAGGGCGAGTTGCAGGGTGCCTTGCGCAGCGCCCTGACGCTGGTGATTCCGCTGGCGTTGGCACTCAGCGCGCTGGGTGCCTGGCTGCTGGCAGCGCTGACGATGCGGCCGGTCAACCGCTTGCGCAAGGCCATGCTCGGTGTCACACAAAAAGCGCTGGACCAGCGACTGCCCAGCGGTGGCGAAGACCGTGAGTTCAAGGAGCTAATCGCCGCCTACAACGCCATGCTGGCAAACCTGGAGCAGAGCTTTGCGCAGGCCACGCGTTTTTCCGCCGACGCCGCGCACGAGCTCAAAACGCCGCTGACCATTCTGCAAGGGCGCCTGGAGCAGGCCGTCAACAACGCGCACGACCCGGTGTTGCAAGCCGAACTCACTGGTTTGCAGGACGAGGTGGCGCGTCTGGCCAACATCACGCGCAAGCTGTTGCTGCTCTCGCAGGCCGACGCCGGGCGACTGGCGCTGAACGTTGCAGCGCTCGATCTGAGCGCGATGCTCAGGGAACTGCTGGCGGACGCCGAGATGCTGCTAAGCGATCAGAAGCTCAACAGTGCCATCGAGCCGCATCTGCTCACTTCGGGGGACGCTGTGCTGCTGCGCCAGCTCTTCAACAATCTGCTCAGCAATGCCGTGCGCTACTGCCGCAGCGCTGGCGTCATTACGGTGACGGCGCGCGCTTTGCCCGACGGTATCGAGTGTGTCTTTGGCAATCCTTGTGAAACCATTGGGCCAGAGTGCCGCGCACACTTCTTTGACCGCTTCTACCGTGGCGATGCCTCACGCAACCGGCGCACCGATGGTCACGGACTGGGCCTGAGCCTGGCGCGCGAGATTGCACGTGGGCACAGTGGTGAGCTCACGCTGCAAGCCAGCGCGCCGGATCAGGTGCTAATGCGGCTGTGGTTGCCAAAACCCTGAAGACCAACTTCATTGCCCAGCCACCGACCAAGTGTCATCAACCTGGCGGTTCTTGCGCGTGGCGGTTTCGTCTGCGGGCAACCAGGCGCGCACGTACTGACTGGTGACGGCGCTGGGCGTGACGGTGACGCGCAGGTGGCCTGAGCTGCTCAGGATCGTGCCGCTGGTGTAGTGGTAGCTGCTCGCCAGGGATGCGCCGCTATTGGTGTTGCTGGCACTGGGCTGCGGCACCTCCTGGTAGACGATGCCGTCGAGGTCCTGCTTGGCATAGAGGTGATCGTGCCCATGGAATACGGCGGTGACGCGGTTTTGCACCAGCAAGGCATGGATCGGCAGGGCCCAGCCGGGTCGTTTCTGGGCAAACCCGTTGGTGCCATCCGGATTTTTCCCACCCCATTCAAAGTAGGGCGCGGCTTCGATGCCGCCGCGCATCTGACCATCGAGGCCGCCGACCAGGTTGTGCACGAAAACAAATTTGTAGCGCGCCGTGCTGGCGGCCAGTGTTGTGGTGAGCCACTGGTATTGACGCTCGCCCAGCGTAAGGTTCCAGCCATCCTTGCTGGCCTGCGTGGCAGATTGCCAGTAGGGGTCAAGCACGATGAACAGCGCATCGCCCCAGCGCCAGGCGTACCAGGATGCGCGCTCGCCGACAAAGGGTTCGGCCAAGCTGTCGCCGCTGTAGAAGGCGCCCGGTACCGGATTGGGGAAATACTGCTGACGCGCCAGCGTGGCCCAGATGGCATTGTTCTGCGCCGTGCCGGTGTTGAGCCAACCCAACTCGCCATCATGGTTGCCGTTGACCAAAAACAGTGGAACCGAGTGGCTGAACAGGCCGAAGTTGGATTGCTCATAGCCGTAGCGTGTGTTCACGGTGGCGGCGTCGGGGGCCATCTGCACCAGGGCCGTCAGTGGTGCCGAGTGCTTTTCGGTCATGAAGGTGTCGCCCAGGTCGATGTGAAAGTCCGGGGCGTCGGCCAGGATGTTGGACAAGGTGTTGCGGTAGAGCGGCAGGCTTGAGTTCTCGTCCAGGTGCGAGTCAGCCTGGATGGTGAAGCTGAAGCTCGCGCCACCCGGGCGCGCCGTGTGGAAGCTGTAGGGCCCGCTGACACTTGCTTGGCTGGTACCCGCGAACTGAAAGTTGAGTTGGTACGAATAGGCTGAATCGGCGCTTAGCGCGTCCAGACTCAGGTCCAGAACCTGGCCGGCCAGCAGGCTGGCGGGCGCACTTTGCTTGCTGTAGTTGCCGGGCGTTGTGCCGTAGCTGAGCCACACCGTGCCGCTCTGATCGGGTGAATAGAGCTTGAGCCTGATCGATGTGGTGGTGGGCGAGCCGAGCACGATGTTGCCGTTGAAAGCGGTTGCTGCCGTCGCGGGCGGGTTGGGTGGGACCGGGCTTGAACCGCCGCCACCGCAGGAACCCAGCAACGCTGCCAGGGCGCAGAGCAGAAGGGGAATGAAGCCTTGCATCATGGGTAGGTTTCAATCGTTCCGATCGGCGTCAAATCCTTGCCCAGCAAACCGGGGAAGTCAGCCCCATAGCGCGTGACCCGGAACACGGCGTTCATGAACTGGTCGCTACGGTTTGGATCAGTGGGCACGGTGCTGCCCTGCGCCAATGGTGTTGTCGTGACTGGGTTCACATAGCGCCACACCGTCTCACCCGCCGAGGTAACCTCAAACAGATTGCCCTTGATACCTTCGGTGATCAGCGTGTTGCCATTGGGCAGGCGTTGCGCTCCGGAGATTTCCGCCGAATAGAAACTCGCAGGCGGCGTTCCGGTGTAAGTCCACAGCGCTGACGTAGGTCCATAGGCGGCACCGCTGGCGATGCTGTAGTTGCCTGCGGCATCGACAGGCGGCACGATTTCGTCCACCGTGGAATAACCGCGGCCGATGCCGTTGTTGTAGATCAGGATGTTGCCGGTGCCGGGCAACCCCGGCTCGATCCAGTGCGTGTGGTGCTGCTGGTAGAGCTTGCGCTCAGCGCTGGTGCCGCGGTCATACTGCTGCGCGTAGCCCCAGCGGTACAGGATGTCGCCGCCCTTGCCGCGGCTGCCGCCGGCGTGGCTGGCGGATTGCGCGGTGGTGGTGCCGTGGTCGATCACAAACAGCTCACTGTTGCCGCGGATGCTGATCATGATCTGATCGAGCCCAGCGTTGTAGTCGATGCCGTTGGCGTGGTTCCAGAACTGCTGGATTTTGTTATTGGCCACACCGTTCACGTCAATCAGCTCCGGGTGGTTGGCAACCACGCCGTAGTTGCTCTTGCTGGCGTCAAAGTCCTGAATCATGTGGTCCCAGATATGCCACTCCCAGACCACGTCGCCGCTGCTGCTACCGGTGGGTTTTACCTCTACCAGATAGTCCGGCAGCATGTAGCCTTGGGTCGTGATGCTGGCGTCGAGCAGTGCCGGGTTGAAGCCTGCTGCGATGACCTCGGCATAGGTTTTCTTTTCGCTCGCCAGAATCAGTACATTGCCGTTGGGCAAAACCTTGAAATCGTGGTGCGCGATGTAGGTCGCACTGTAGTAGTTGAAGCCCCAGACCAGGTTGCCGGCCCAGTCGTATTCCTCGATGCGCCCGCCCTCGCCGCCGCCGGTGGAAGGGCCGACGTTGGGCATGGCGCTGGCGCGGATCATGTGGCCGTTTTCCAGCAGGTAGGAGGAGCGCCCCGGCTCGCCGGTGCTGGTCCA
>CAITXW010000364.1 GCA_903896425.1 uncultured beta proteobacterium
CCTGCCGCAGCAACTCAGCGGCGGGCAGTTGCAGCGCGTGGCGATTGCGCGCGCACTGGTGCACAAACCGAGCCTGCTGCTGGCCGACGAGCCCACCGGCAACCTCGACCCCTCGACTGCGGCGCGCGTGATGGACGCGCTGATCGACCAGAGCCGCTCACACGGCGCATCGCTGGTGCTGGTCACGCACTCCGAAGCCGCCGCCAGCCGCGCCGACCGCGTGCTGCACCTGAGCAGCACGGGTTGCGTTGCGGCTTGACGCAGGGGTGCGCCTTCCCCTTATTGCGCCTTTGGCCGCATGCGGGCTACCGGTGCGTAGCCCGTATGGAGCGCAGCGCAATACGGGTTTGGAACCACTATGGTGTCAGCTCCCCGTATTGCGCCTTTGGCTTCATACGGGCTACATGCTGCAAACTCAGCGCGTGTAGGCCTCCAACCCAACCACGCCAATCTTCTGCAGCCCGGCGCGCTGCGCGGCGCTGAGCACGGCGGCAAGCGTGTCGTACTTGGCCTGCGGATGCGAGCGGATGTGGATCTCGGGTTGCTCACTCTGCTGCGCCGCGGCCTGCAAGCGTGCGGCCAAGGCGGCGCGGTCCGCCAGGGGCTCGGCGTTCCAGAGCAACTGATTGGTCGGCGTGACTTCGATCTGCACGATCAACGGCTCGCTGCGGACCTGCGGCGGCACGGCGCCGGGCAACTCCATGTTGACCGAATGCAACCGGATCGGGATCGTGATGATGATCATCACCAGCAACACCAGCAGCACGTCGATCAGCGGCGTGATGTTCATGCCGGCGCTGAGCTCAGGCTCGGCCGCATCGAGGGCTTGGTCGAAATCAATGGCCATTCTCAGGCGCCTCGGTAACAAAGCCAATGCGCGCGATGCCTGCCTGCTGCGCGGCCGAGAGCACGCGCGCCACGGCCTCGAAATCAGCGCGGGCATCGCCCCGGATGTGGACCTCGGGCTGCGGCGTTTGTGCGGCCGTCTGCTGCAACTTGTCACGCAGGCTTTGCGCGTCGCTCAGGCGCGCGTCGAACCAGTAGCTCGCGCCAGCGGCATCAACCGAAATCACGACCGTCCCGGGCAGGGTTTGCTGCAACTGATTGGCCTCGCGTGGCAGGCGCACCGCGACCGAAGTGTTGATGACCGGAATCGTGATCAGGAAGATGATCAAGAGCACCAGCATCACATCCACCAGCGGCGTGGTGTTGATCTCGGCCAGATCGGCGTCGTCATCCGGCGCCTCCTTGTAACTGATGGCCATGGTTTAGGCGCCGCTCTTGGCAAGTGGCGGCATTTTTTCGATTTCTTCGAGCAGTTGCGTGTGCAGCTCCGAGCCGAAGGCCTTGACGTCATGCAGCGCCACGCGGTTGCGCCGCACCAGCCAGTTGTAGCCCAGCACCGCCGGCACCGCCACCGCCAGACCGAGCGCGGTCATGATCAGCGCCTCACCCACCGGGCCTGCCACTTTGTCGATCGACGCCTGGCCCGAAACGCCAATCGTCACGAGCGCGTTGTAAATGCCCCAGACGGTGCCGAAGAGTCCGACAAAGGGCGCCGTCGCGCCGATGGTGGCCAGCACCGAGAGGCCTTCCTGACTGCGCATTTGCACCGTTGCCACCGACTGCACGATGTCCTGGCTCAACCAGTTGCCAAGCTCCACCTGGCGCGCCAGACCGACGTGCCGGCGCGCTGCCACCAGGGCCGACTCCAGCATCGCGCGAAACGGACTGTGCACGGTCAGCGCGGCACTGCGCCGGTGCAAGGGCTCGGCACCGGCAAAGACCTGTTGGGCCAAGCGCAGTTGCTTGTGCAGTTGGCGTTGTGCCAGCCACTTGGCGACGATGAAATACCAGCTCAGCAGCGACATCAGCGCCAGGATGACCAGCGTGCTGCGCGCCACCCAGTCGCCCTGGCCCCAGACCGAGCGCAGACCGTAGGGGTTGAATGCGGCTTCGCTGACGGGCGCGACGATAGCCGGCGCGCTGGCTTGCGCCTGCGCCAAACCGGCGGCGAGCAGGCCCAGGCCCAGCAGCGCCAAGGGCCGCCAGGATGAAACAAGGCGCGAAGGATAAGGAGTTCGGGTCATGGTGCTTTCCTGAAAAAATCGGTTCAAGGTCGTATGGGTGTTATGTCGCTGCGCATGGCTATTTGCACTTGCCGCGGGCCATGTTGATCGGAACGGCAATGATCGCGAACAAGCCAACCGAAGCGCCTGAATTTGCACATTCAGGCAACTCGGCCGCCGACACATCGTCGGCCAGCTTGTCACGCGTCCTGCCGCCGTTGATCTGCTCGTTGGCCAGTTCCGCCAGACTGCGCTGACGCGGGGCGTTCTTGATGCTGTAGGGATAAAGGTTGAGCGGCGCAGCGGCGGCTGGCGCTGGCGCAACCGCGCCGCTGCGTGCCGGCGCGCTCGGCGCCCCACCGGGCGTTGCTTCGACCGGCGTGATAGCGGCTGGCCGTGGTGGGGCTGGCGTGGGAGCCGGGGCTGGCGTGGCCGCCACTGCTGGTGCTGGTGCTGGTGCTGGTGCTGGTGCGGGTGTCGGAGTGGGTGCCGGCACGACGGCGGGAACTGGCACGGGTTCTGGCACTGGCGTGGATGTGGGTGTGGGAACCGGGGCCGGCGCGGGCGCGAGGATTGGCGGCGGCGCGGGCACAGGCTCGGGCACAAGCGGTGGCGGCGCGACCGGCTCCGGCTTGGGCAGCACCGGTGCAGGAATTGGTGGCGGCGGCTCCAATCGCACGGGCTCGCGCGGCACTGGCGGCGGTGCGATCGGCTCCAGCTTGCGCTCAATCGGCGGCGGTTTGATCTCCAAGGGTTTCTCGCTCGGCAGTTCAATCGCCTGCGGCTTCACCGGCGCGGGCGGCAACACGGGCGTGAGTGCTTTGGGAATCGGTGCCGGGCGCGGGCTGATCGGTGCCAGCGGCTTTTCTGTTGGCAAGGTGATCGGTGCCAGGTAGCGCACCACGGCGCGCACCGTCTGCACCATCGGTGCCGACTGCAAGGCCAACCAGAGCAGGGCCAGGTGCAGCGCAGCGGTGCTAAGCAGTGCGGCGCGGGAGACGCGGGAGGTGCGAGGAATTGGCAAGGAGAAGCCCAGTATCACTTTGCGCACATCTTACTTAATTTGTCATTGCGAGCGTAGCAATCCTCTCAGCCGATCCGCCTACACTGGGCAGCACACACATGATCGACCTGCTGAAAACCTTTTCCTGGCAAGAGCTGCGCCATCACCCCTGGCGCAACGCGGCGGCGGCGCTGGCGGTGATGCTGGGCGTGGCGCTGGCGTTTTCGGTGCACCTGATCAACGCGTCGGCGCTCGATGAGTTCTCCAAAGCCGTGCGCTCAGTCGGTGGCCAACCCGATCTGGAACTGCGCGCCGTGCAAGGCACGTTTGACGAGGCACTCTACGCACGGCTGGCCAGCGACCCCCGGGTGGCGCTGGCCTCGCCGGTGCTGGAGACCGGCACCTACGCCCTGAGCGCGCAGGGCGAGCGCGTGCTGCTGCGCCTGGTCGGTGTCGATGCCCTGCTGGTGGCGGGCGTGGCACCGGCACTGATGCCGCAGCCAGCGGCCGGCAGCGAGCGGCTGGCGCTGTTTGCACCGGAGACCGTTTTTCTCAACAGCACGGCGCGTGCGCGACTGGGCAGCGCGAAGGTGAAATTGCAGAGCGGCCTGCAGGTCAAAACCGTAACCGTGGCCGGCAGCGTCAGCGCTGCGGGCGGTGCGCTGGCGGTGATGGACATCGCTGCCGCGCAGGAACTGCTGGGCCGCCAAGGCCAGCTCTCGCGCATCGACCTGCGCCTGCAAGCCGGCGTCGAGCGCGCGGCCTTTGTGCGCGCGCTGCAAAGCGCGGCCGACTGGCCAAGCAACCTGACGCTGACCGAACCGGGCGACGCGCTGGCGCAAGTCAACAACATGTCGCGCGCCTACCGCGTCAACCTCAGCGTGCTGGCGCTGGTGGCCTTGTTCACCGGCGCCTTTCTGGTGTTCTCGGTGTTGTCGCTGAGCGTGGCCAAGCGCACGCAACAGTTTGCGTTGCTCGGCGTGCTGGGCCTGAGTGCGCGCGATCGTTTGCGGCTCGTGCTCTGGGAAGCGCTGGCGCTGGGGCTGCTCGGCAGCGCAGCGGGCATCGCGCTGGGCACGGCGCTGGCGGCGCTGGCGCTGCGCCTGCTCGGCGGCGACCTGGGCGGCGGTTACTTTGCCGGCGCAGCGCCGAGTCTGCAATGGGACGGCGCGGCGGCGCTGGGCTACTGCACGCTGGGTGTGGCAGCCGCCCTGGCGGGTGCCTGGTGGCCGGCACGCCAGGCGCAGCGTCTGGCACCGGCACTGGCCTTGAAGGGGCTGGGCGCGGACCTGATGCCCCAGCGCAGCCACTGGCCAAGCCTGCTGCTGCTGGCCGCCAGCGCAGCGCTGGCACTGGCGCCACCGGTTTTCGACATTCCGCTGGCGGCCTATCTGTCGATCGGCCTGCTGCTGGTGGGCGGCATCAGCGCCCTGCCCTGGTTGATCGGCCTGCTGCTGAACCGCATCGCGCCGCTGGTCGCGCGCCAAGCATTGCCGCTGCTGGCGGTGGAGCGGGCACGGCGTGTGCGCGAGAGCGCGGCCGTTGCCGTCAGCGGTGTCGTGGCGTCGCTCAGTCTGGCGGTGGCGCTGACCGTGATGGTGGCGAGCTTTCGCGACTCCATGCTGCACTGGCTCGATCAGGTACTGCCGGCCGACCTCTACGTGCGCAGTGCGCGCAACCTGGGCGCCAGCGACACGGTCTATTTCACCCCGGAGTTTGTGCAGGCCGCAACCCACGTGGCGGGCGTGCAGCGCGTGCAGCCGCTGCGCCAGCTCTCGTTGCTGCTCGATCCGGCACAGCCGGCCGTGGCGATGCTGGCGCGCGAGTTGAGCGACCCGGCGCGCATGCTGCCGATGGTCGGCGAGCCACTGCCGGTGCCCAGCG
>CAITXW010000365.1 GCA_903896425.1 uncultured beta proteobacterium
GTTGATTTCGATGTCATCAAGGTAGCCCTTGTTCACGGCAAACAGCGTGGCGCCCATCAGCGAGATCGGCAGCGGGCTGTACTGAGCCTGTTTGAGCAGTTCAGTCACACGCGCACCGCGGTCGAGTTGCTTGCGGGTGGCTTCGTCGAGGTCGGAGGCGAACTGCGCAAAGGCCGCGAGTTCACGGTACTGCGCCAAGTCGGTACGGATACCGCCGGACTGTGCCTTGATCAGCTTGGTCTGGGCTGCGCCACCGACGCGCGACACCGAGATACCGGCGTTAATGGCGGGACGGACACCGGCATTGAAGAGCGAGGTTTCCAGAAAGATCTGGCCGTCGGTAATCGAAATCACATTGGTTGGCACGAAGGCCGACACGTCGCCCGCTTGCGTTTCAATGATCGGCAGCGCGGTGAGCGAACCGGTCTTGCCCTTGACTGCACCCTTGGTGAAGTCTTCAACGTATTTTTCGTTGACGCGAGCGGCGCGCTCCAGCAGGCGGCTGTGGAGATAAAACACGTCGCCAGGATAGGCTTCGCGACCCGGCGGGCGGCGCAGCAGCAGCGAGACCTGACGGTAGGCAACCGCTTGCTTGGACAGATCGTCGTACACGATCAGCGCGTCTTCGCCACGGTCACGGAAGTATTCGCCCATCGTGCAGCCGGAATAGGCGCTGACGTATTGCATTGCAGCCGACTCGGAAGCCGTAGCGGCGACCACAATCGTGTATTCCATGGCGCCAACTTTTTCAAGCGCGCGCACCACGTTCTTGACGCTGGAGGCCTTCTGGCCGATCGCGACATAAACGCAGGTCATGTTCTGACCCTTCTGGTTGATGATGGCGTCGATCGCGACCGCTGTCTTGCCGGTCTGACGGTCACCAATGATCAGTTCGCGCTGACCGCGGCCGACCGGCACCATGGAGTCGATCGACTTCAGGCCGGTTTGCATCGGCTGGCTGACGGACTGGCGGGCAATCACGCCGGGCGCAACCTTTTCGATCACGTCGGTCATCTTGGCGTTGATTGGACCCTTGCCGTCGATCGGCTGGCCCAGTGCGTTGACGACACGACCCTTGAGTTCGGGGCCGACCGGCACTTCCAGAATACGACCCGTGCACTTGACGGTGTCGCCTTCGGAGATGTGCTCGTATTCGCCCAAAATCACGGCGCCAACCGAGTCGCGCTCGAGGTTGAGTGCCAGACCGAAGGTGGGCAGACCATCGCTGCCAGCCGGGAACTCCAGCATTTCGCCCTGCATCACGTCGGACAGACCATGGATGCGGCAAATACCGTCGGTGACGGAGACAACGGTACCCTGATTGCGGATGTTGGCGCCAGCGGACAGGCCCTCGATACGACTCTTGATCAGTTCGGAAATTTCTGCGGGATTGAGTTGCATGACTCTTTCCTTCTTTCGTTAATTGGGCTTGCCAACCGGGGCTTGCGCCTCAGGCTGTCAATGCCACTTTCATTTGTTCCAGACGGGCTTTGACGGAAGAGTCAAGAACCTCATCACCCACCACCACGCGAATGCCGCCGATCAAATCGGGCTGCAACTGAACCGCTACATTGAGCTTGCGGTTAAAACGCTTTTCGAGCGTCAGCGTCAAGTCCGACAAGGCGGCACCATCAATGGTGAACGCGCTGTAGACCATGGCGTCAGACGAGCCACCACTGGCATTCTTCATGACCCGAAACTGCGCAGCAATTTCGGGCAGAACCGCCAGACGCCCGTTCTCGATCACGGTGCGAAGAAAGTTTTTTGCCTGTTCCGGCAAAGCCACCTGGGCCACACCGGTAATGACATCAAACACCTGCGCGGCAGTGGCGTTGGGGTTGTCGGCGAATTGCAATAGCTGCGGATCTTTCGCAACCTCATTCAACGCGTCAACCCAAAGCGCCGCACCCCTCAGGTCGGATGACGAAGCCTTGAATAAGGCTTCGGCGTAAGGTCGGGCAATGGTGGCAAGTTCAGCCATGGTCGTCCTCTTACAGTTCAGTCTTCAACCGGCCAAGCAAATCAGCATGGACCGTGGCATTGACTTCTCTGCGCAGAATCTGCTCGGCACCCTTGACGACCAACGCCGCCACCTGCTCGCGAAGAACTTCGCGTGCCCGGTTGCTTTGCTGTTGGGCTTCAACCTTGGCGGCAGCAATGATCTTGTTGCCTTCCTCGACTGCGCGTGCCTTGGCATCTTCAACCATGGACTGACCACGGCGCTCGGCCTCGGCCAGGCGCGTTGCGGTTTCGGTGCGCGACGATGCCAGTTCCGCTTCGACGCGCTTGTTAGCGGAGGAAAGTTCGGACTTGGCCTTGTCGGCAGCCGCCAGGCCGTCGGATATTTTCTGTGCCCGCTCGTCGAGCGCCTTCATGATCGGGGGCCACACGAACTTCATCGTGAACCACACCAGGATCGCAAAGACGACGGCCTGCAGGAACAGGCTTGCATTGATATTCACAGCTTATTCCCTTTCAAGCGTGAAAGCTTGGCCAAAATTAGATGGCAAAGGGCTTGGCGAACGCAAACAGCAGGGCAATGGCCA
>CAITXW010000366.1 GCA_903896425.1 uncultured beta proteobacterium
AGTTGCGCCGCCGCAACCACCTTGTCGGCGCCGCCCATAAGGTCCAGGTAGCGCTTGGCCGATTCCTGCGGCGGCAGCGGATCGAGGTTGGCCGGGTTGCCGTCGTAGGCGCCCATGTAGAACTGGTAGACCGCCTTGGTGTTGTGGCGCAAGTCACCGTAGTAGCCGCGCGCACCAAAGTGCTCGCCAAGCGACTTGGGCAACTTCACCGCATCGGCAATCTCGCGCGGTGTGTAGCCGGCGTTGATCAGGCGCACCGACTGGTCGTGCGTGTACTTGTAGACGTCTCTGTGTTTGGCAATGAAATCGGCAATGCGCGCGTTGCCCCAGATCGGCCAGTTGTGCTGGCCGAAGTAGATGTCGGCGTCGCCCAACTGGTCGAGCGCCTGCTGCATGTAGTCGGCCCAGCGCAGCGAATCACGCACCTTGGCGCCGCGCACCGGCAGCAGGTTGTGCATGGTCTGCGACAGGTTCTCGGCACCACCGTAGGCCTTCTTGTCGGGAATCGAGAACGTCATTTCAGCCGGTGCTTCGGCACCCGGCACGTTGTGGAAAATGAAGCGCACACCGTCGAGCAGCAGTTCCTGCGTTGGCTGATTGATGATCTGCGTGGGTGCCAGAATGCCGAAGGTGCCGTAGACCACACTCTTGCCCAGGCCGGTATCGACGTTGCCCTTGGGCGAGCGCTCCAGATCGCGGCCAAACTGGTAGATCGAGCGCCGGCCCATCGCCGTGCCGACCATCACGTTCTCGCTGGTGGCCTCCTCCATGAAACCGGCCGACGCCACCACCGGCACCTTGCGCTGCGCCACCTCCTGCGGCGTGATCACGCCCAGCGCGCCGCCAAAGTGGTCGATGTGGCTGTGCGTGAAGACCACCGCCGTCACCGGCTTGTCGCCCAGATGCTTGCGCGCAAAAGCCAGCGCCGCCGCCGCGCTCTCGCGCGCTGTGAGCGTATCAACCACGATCCAGCCGGTCTTGCCCTCGATCAGCGTCATGTTGGCGATATCGAAGCCACGTACCTGGTAAATGCCGTCGGTGACCTTGAACAAACCAATCTGGGCATTGAGCAACGCGTGGCGCCACAGGCTCGGGTTGACCGTGGGTGGCGCTTTGCCTTCGACGAATTTGTAGGCATCAAAGTCCAGCAGGACAGCGCCATCTGCGCCGATAACCTGACCCGTGGGGCGCGCGATGAAACCGCGTTTGGCGTCCTCAAAGTCCTGCGGGTCGTCGAGCTTGAGCAGTTGGGCGAACTGCTCGTTGGCTTTCAGGGTGACTGGTGTGGCATCGCCGACAGCGCCGCCGATGCCCGGGCTTTTGCTGCAGGCGCCCGTCAACGCCAACAGGGTCGCCAGCAGCGCCCCACATAAAGCTCTTGTCATCTTGTCTCTCTCTTTCTCTTTTGATGCTGCTTGCGCGCGGGCGGCAAGTCTCGCGCCACGGTACGGCCATAGGCTTGCGTAAATATAGCGCGTTCGCTTGATCCGTGGGTCTGCGGCCACGCAAATGCTCGGCACGGCGCCGTGCAATTCAGCTTGGCGTAAGCAAAAACAACCCTCTTTGGGGATAGGCGATGGCGCAAAAAAGTGAAACCATGCCAGACAGGGAAAGGGGTTGTCCCGCAAAGATCGACCGGCAATGACCGAGTCGACAAGGTCGGGAATCTGCGAGAGCGCAGAAGGCATCGGATATGACATATTCAAAAAACCTGGTGGTCATCGCCGCTACGGCGCTCGCCTACTTCCTTGCTTTTGAGCTCAACGCCTATTTGTTTTCCGCGTTTACCTACTCACCCGGTGTCCTTTGGGTGTTTCTGCCGGCTGGCTTGCAACTCGCATTCATCCTGCTATTTGTGGAGTCCGGTGCGATCGGCATCGCGATCGCGGTCACGATCCTCGGCTTTCTCTATCACCCCGAACACGATCTGATTACCCTCATCGGCGCCGGCTTCTTCTCCGGCTTTGCGCCTTGGCTGGCCAGGATGGTCTGTGTTGAAAAGTTCAATCTGGACGGCGACCTCAAAAACCTGACACCGTCCAGACTGATGGGAATCTCGGCGCTGTTTTCCCTGCTGGCACCCGTGTTGCAGCAACTGTGGTCGAGTTGCTGTGGCATCACAAACGACATCTTCGGGACCACGGCCGTCATGTTCACGGCCGCCTTGGTCGGCACCATCGCCCTGTTGTACCTTGCCAAACTGGCATTGGGTCTTTATTCCTACGCCAGCGAAAGTTAAGGATGCTCTGCATCCCTAACCCGCAGTGCTGTTGCCGCTCACGCATCAATGGCAACCTACAATGATCAAAACCGCAACGAAAGAGCTGGTGAAGATCCTGGTTGTCGATGATCACGCCCTGCTGCGAAAGGGTCTGTTGCTTGTCCTCGAAGAACTCGGTGGCCCGATCGAGGTTCTGGAAGCGGCAGATTGTGCAGCGGCGTTCGAGTTAGCCCACTCTAACCCCGACCTTGACCTTGTGCTGCTCGATTACGAACTGCCCGACATGACCGGAATCGAGGCACTGGACCACTTCGCCCGAACACACCCTGAGCTGCCGATCGTCGTCATCTCCGGCGTAGCCAGCCAGTTGGTAATGCAGCAGGCCATGCTCAAGGGCGCAGCCGGCTTTGTCACCAAGTCCGCTGACAGCAGCGACCTGCTGCGAACGCTGCACCGGGTTCTCGATGGCGAGATCGTCCGGCCTGAAGCACTGACCCACAGCGCCCGAGCCGATGCATCAGCCGTCGGCATAGCGGCATCACTGAACCTGTTGACGCCGCGCCAGGAGGATGTATTGCACCTGTTGCTCGACGGTTATACAAGCCGTGTCATCGGCAAAAAACTGTTTCTGGCGGAAGAAACGGTCAAGACACACGTCAGCGCCATCATCCGGGCCTTTGGCGCCAAAACCCGACTGGAAGCGATTCTGGCTGCCAGCCGGTACGGTTACGGCAAGGCCAGGCGGTCTACCGAGTAGTTGCCAGCAGGTGGCGCAACAGGCTGCGCAGTTTGGCCAGACGCACAGGTTTGTGCAACACGGTCAAGCCGGCCTCCCTGGCGGCCTGCAGCACAGCGGCATCGGTGTCACCACTGACCAAACAGGCCGGTATCGTGTGCCCGACAGCGGTACGCAGGCCGAAAATCGCATCGATACCGTTTTCATGTTCTGTCAGGTGGTAATCACTGATGATCAGGTCCGGCTTGAGGCCCGTATCGAGTTGTGCCAGCGCCAGGGCCAGGTTCTCGACCCCGACTGCAACAAGACCCCATGAAACCAGCAAGCTGACCAGCGCCTCACGTGCCAGCGCAAGGTCCTCAATCACCATCACAACGGAACCCGAAAAGCTGTCGTCCGCCAAGCGGTCCGGGGTGCCGGGCTGGAGCGCCATCGCATCGCTTGCTGCCAACGGTATTTCAATGCAAAAACGGGTGCCAACGCCGAGTTCGGACTTCATCTGCATGGCGTGACCTAACAAACGGGCACTGCGCTCCGCAATCGCGAGGCCCAAGCCCAGTCCTTTCTCACCGGCACGTGCCGGCCTGGTAACCTGATAAAACTCCTGGAAGACGGCCTGCTGCTGCTCCGGCGCGATGCCGATCCCGGTGTCCCATATCTCAATGCGCACATGCTTGCCATCGGCCGCGCGCCGGCAGCCGACGAGAACCCCTCCGCTGTTCGTATAACGCACGCTGTTGCCCACCAGATTGGACAGAATGCGATGCAGCAAGGCCGGGTCACTCAACACGGCAACATCCGTCGGACGGATCCGCAAGCGAATACCCTTGCCGAGGGCGGGCACGGCAAGTTCGGCCCGCAATTGCGAGAAGATGTCGGACAAGGCAAAAGCCCGAACCTCAATCTGCATCGTTCCGGCTTCGAGGCGTGAAAAGTCAAGCAAACTGTCGAGCAGGTCTTGCAGCCACCTAACCGAGCTCTCCATGTTCTCAATCAATGCGCGGGTCTGCGGTGGATGCGCCTGTTGCCGCAACTGCGACACAAACATTCCCAAGGCATGCGTTGGCTGGCGCAGGTCATGGCTGGCCGCAGCAAGAAAGCGCGACTTGGCCTGTGTTGCAGACTCGGCTTCTTCCTTCTTCTCCTGTAACGCCAGCGCCGCCGCTTCAGCCTCCTCTTTCTTTTCTCGCAGAGCCTGGGTCGCCGTCGCAATCCGCTGCTCCAACTGGTCGCGCCCGGATTCCAGGCGCTTGGCCATCTTGTTGAGTCGGCTCGCCACATGGATCAGCGGGTCATTCGTCCTGACGGCGATGCGTGAGGACAGTTCGCCTTGTCCAAGGCGCTCAATCATGCGTGAAACGCGAACAATCGGCTGTGTCACCCGCCGCGCCAAGCGCACGGCCATGAAACCACCGAGCAGCAGACCGCTCAGTGCCAGCCCCAGGCCCACCAGCAGCATTTCACGTTGCTGTTGCAGCACGCCAGCCCTGGAAAACTCGATCAGCACATGACCCAGTAATTCCCTCTGCACTCTTGGGTAGTCGGGCTCCGAGCCGAACAGATCGTCCTTCTCGAACCGACCTGCGATAACGGGCTGGAACAATAGAATCAGGCCGCCATCCTGCTCCAGACGCTCAGTTTCTCCCCCGGTACCGGTCGGCGCCGTGGTGTAACTCGGTTTACCAGCAACCGTCAGCACATGGCCCCGGGCGTCTACGATTCTGACCGAGCGCACATCTGGCTCGCGCATGACGCCATTGGCAAGCGTCTGCAGGTATTGCAGATTGGCCGAAAACAAACCGTACTCACTGGCAACCGCGAGTTGCCGTGCCACCGCCCGAGCACTTCGGCTGTTGGCCGCATCGTTGTCACCGATTCTGGCGATTAAGAAGAAGGTGGCCAACAAGATTGAAACCAGCGTGACCGGTAGCAGGGACGCCAGCAGGATTCGAAACCGGATCGGGGCTTCCGTCATGGCAGTCCTTCATCCTGTCGTAATTTCTCCCGCAGCTCACGCGCGCTCAAGTTCAGTCCGAGTGAATGGGCTAGTGGCTCATTCACAGCAAGCTCAAAGTCAAGCGAATGGACGGGCGTGGCGGGCAAATCCTTGCCCAGCAGGGCTGCGCTGGCGAGTGCGCCGGCCTGCGCCCCTATCTGTGTCGGCGTCACATACACCGCCAGCAAGGCACCCGCTTTCACATAAGCCGGCGAGAAAGCGACAACCGAAGTTTTCGCCCGAAACGAAGCAAGCAAAATATTTTGGACTGTGCTGCTGTTATAGACCTGCGGATCCGGCACGGCCAGCAACAGATCAACATCCTGGAGAACCTCTTTGAGCGCGGGAAACAGCGTGGCGGGAGGACCCACGCTTGCGGTGACCAGACTCAATCCCCGATTCGAAGCTTGCGCCGTTAAGGCGGGCGCATATTCCCCGGACTCTGGACCCCACAGCACGCCGACTTGGCGCGCATCCGGTAAGGCACGACGAATCAAATTCAACTGACGGGAAAAAGGCTGGTCCAGATACAAGGCCGTGAACCGTGGCGATGAGCGCCGACCGTTCTCACGCAACAGTCGCTGGAAACTGGAAAGCGGCAACAAGGTGCAAAGGACCGGGATTTGCAGCTTGGGCTGTGCGACCACACTGCATGCGCGCGCACCCAGGGACACGATCAACCTGGTACCCGAAGGCGTTGCGTCAGTCCACTCATCGGCGCTGATCGTCAGCACCTCATGCCGGGGCAAGCCGCGTTTTTCAAGCTCACCGATCAGCGCTTGTGCCGCTTGCGTGTAGACTGCGCCGCTCTCGCTGCTCAGGACCAGCACACTCACCGCCTGCACGGCAGACGCAGGCAACCAGCCCAGCGCGAGACCGAGGAGCAGATGGCGCAGCCACATCTTCATGCGTTGACAACTAGTTGTCGAGTTGAAGCGTGACGAACACGCGACGTTGAAACGCGAAGGCCGCGGCAAAATCCATCACGGGACTGCCCGTGTTCTGCACCACTAGCGCCAATTCGCCCGCTGTGCCCCCGAGGCGCAGCGGCGTAGCCAGACGCAGATCCGTGCGAATGACCGTGGGTTGATCGGCAAGACCGGCCCCCGGCAACAACTGCTTGCTGCTGTTCTGGTGCGTCAGCGTGAAATTCACCCCGCCCGGCAACTGTTGAAAATACGCCAGCGTGCTGGCAATTTGGGGCGCAACCAGTTCCATATCATCGCTATTGCTTGTATAGGGGTTGGTCGCGTTGTTGCGAATCAAGGCTTGCGTCAGGCGCAGCCTGGCGCCACGCCAGGGTGTCCATTTCAACTCATATTCAAGCCCCCGGATGGTGAAGTTGTCGAGGTTGGCGTAATCCTTGGGTGTCATGTAGTTAACTTGGAACTGGCGAATGAAGTCCGTGATGCGCTCGTTAAAAACGCGCAAATCAAACTGAAGATTCATGCCTGGAAGCGTGCCCATGTAACCGATTTCCCGGGCGAAGATACGTTCGCTCTGGACATTACCGCTGGCCTTCGTCGTGGTGAGTTGCACTGCCGGAGAGTAGTAGTAGATAACGTTGGCGGACTTCTCATAAGCGCTGGGTGGGCGGTAGGCGCTGGAGGCGCCGACGCGCAGCGTCTGACCTTCTGCGAAGTGCCAGTTCAGCATCAACCGGGGCGCAAGACTGTCGCCGTTGACACTGCTCTTTTCAGCCATGGCGCCGGCGTTGAGCACCCAGTCTTTGGCGGGTCGCCACTCGGCATTGGCAAAGAGTCGCGTGAAGTCCGTGATGAGCGCGTCGTCGGTGTTAAAGGCCGACCTTGATATGACCGACTCACGCCGCAATTCTGCGCCCCAGACCAAGCGGAGATTCGGGCTCTGGCGCCAGGTGTGTTGCAGGCTCAGGTTGTCGCTGCCGGAACGACCCGAAGCATCAAGGTAAATGCTGTCGGCAATACCGTACCCAATCAGGGAATACGGGAATCCGTCCTGATAGGACTCTTGCGAATGCGAATAGCCGAGTACGAGATCCTGCTCTGCAGTAAGGCTGTGTCGCCAATCCATTTGCACGTAGCCAGCCGCGTAACGTGTATTACGCCCCAGGTTGTCCACGTTGTCAGCGATGCCCTTCCCCGTGTCCATCGACAACGTTCCCGCGCGCAATTGAATCTCGTCGCTGCCGATCGAACGAATGTCAGCACGCAAACCAACCCGATCAATCCGGTTGCCGCCATAAGCCCCCAACAGTCCGTCATCGGCGCGCCGATCGACGCTGAGCCGGTAGCTTGTATTCCCGCTGACGCCGCCGAACCTCGCTCCCGTGTCCTGGATGCCATCGCCGCCACGGCCGAGGCGCAGTTGTGCCCCATCCGTATCCGCGCTGTCACGGGTGATGATATTGATCACACCCAGAAACGCACGTGAGCCGTAGGCGGCTGAATTGGAACCGCGCAACACCTCGATGCGCTCAATATCCTGCAACGCCACCGTTTGCAGACCTGTTTCAACGCTGCCGACGAACAACGGGGAATAAACGGATCGTCCGTCCACCAGTACCTGAAGGCGGCTTGAAAATTCGCCAAAAGCACCGTGGTAGCTGGCCTGCGGTCCAGCCCGCTCGAAGGACATGCTGCTCTGGAAACCGGGCACCAAACGCATCAGATCAGCCACATCGCGCGCGCCCGAGCGGCGGATCATGTTGCGGTCAATGACCGTCACAGCCCCGGGCGTTTCATCGAGCCGCTGTGCCAATCGGGATACCGACAGCACCAAGGGCACGTCATCAAGGTAGTCGGCCTCGGACAAGGGATGCGAGTCTTGGGCGGCCACCTTGGCCGCCAAGAACAGCGCCATCAGGCACAACCCTGCAATGCTGCGCGCCGCAGGATTTTTTTTCTTGTTATTCGTTGCCAACTTGATTCTCCATATTCTGCGTCACGTCGGCTGATTCTAGTCAAATCAGCATACATCCAAGATTTGAAATCGACCTGCCATCACCGGGCTGCCGACCGTCCCGATCTTGATAGACTCCCACCAATGGTTGACACAGCAAAACAACACACGCCCATGATGACCCAGTACCTCGCCCTGAAGGCAGGGTTCCCCGACACGCTGCTGCTGTACCGGATGGGCGACTTCTATGAGCTGTTCTATGCCGATGCCGAGAAAGCGGCGCGCCTGCTCAACATCACACTGACGCAACGCGGCCAATCGGCCGGGGAGCCGGTGGTCATGGCGGGAGTGCCTTTTCATTCGGTCGAGACCTATCTGGCACGCCTGATCAAACTCGGCGAATCGGTGGCGATCTGCGAGCAGGTCGGCGAGGTCACCGGCAAAGGGCCGGTCGAGCGCAAAGTGGTGCGCGTCGTCACGCCCGGCACGCTGACCGATCTGGAACTGCTCAGCGACAAGACCGAGGCCATCCTGCTTGCGGTGCATCAGGGGCCACGCAACCGCTGCGGCCTGGCCTGGCTCAGCATCACGCAAGGTGAACTGGCGCTGGCCGAGTGCACGCCAGATGAACTGCCCGACTGGCTCGCACGCATTGCACCGGGCGAACTGCTGTTCAGTGCGGGCGCGACACCTGCGTTTGAGGCCCGGCTGCGCCAGATTCAGTCCGGTTCAACTTTGAGTATCACGGCCCGCCCCGACTGGCAGTTTGACGGCGGCCTGGGCGAACGCAAACTGCTGACCCAGATGCAGGCCGCCAGCCTGGCACCCTGGCAGGCGCAGGACCTGCCGCAGGCCGCTGCTGCTGCCGCCGCACTGCTGGCCTATGCCGAACACACACAAGGCCGTGCCCTCACGCATGTGCACAGCCTGCGCGTGCAGCGCGCCAACGACACCATCGACCTGCCGTCCAGCACGCGGCGCAACCTCGAACTCACGCAGACGCTGCGTGGCGAAGACCAACCAACGCTGTTCTCGCTGCTCGACACCTGCCAGACCGGCATGGGCAGCCGCTTGTTGAAGAACTGGCTGCTAAGCCCGCGCAGGGACCGAACGCAAGCGCAGCAGCGGCTAGCCGCCATCGCCGCCCTGCGCGATGGGGCAACCCAAACCGGGCAGACCGGCCCCTGGCGCAAACTGCGCGAGCAACTCAAGGGCAGCAGTGATGTCGAGCGCATCACAGCGCGTCTGGCACTGCGCCAGGTGCGTCCGCGCGAGCTGCTGGCACTAAGCCTTACGCTGCAGAAAACGGCGCAACTAGAGCCCCTGTTGCAAGGACTCGACCCCTACCTGACGCAGATCGGCGCAGCACTACTGCCCCCTGCAGGCTGCACCGAATTGCTGGACCGTGCGATTGCGCCCGAACCAGCCGCGCAGGTGCGCGACGGCGGCGTGATCGCCGATGGCTTGGACGCCGAACTCGACGAACTGCGCGCCATTCAAAACAACTGCGATAGTTTCCTGCTCGATCTCGAAGGACGCGAACGCGCGCGCAGCGGTATCGCCAATCTGCGCGTGCAATTCAATAAAGTGCACGGATTTTTCATCGAGGTCACGCAGGGCCAGGTGGACAAGGTGCCAGAAGACTACCGGCGGCGCCAGACGCTCAAGAATGCCGAGCGCTTCATCACGCCCGAACTCAAGGCCTTCGAAGACAAGGCGCTGAGCGCACAGGAACGCGCCCTCTCGCGCGAGAAATGGCTGTACGAACAACTGCTCGATCAGTTGCAGGCGCACGTACCGGCGCTGGGCAAACTGGCACAGGCGCTGGCCGCTCTGGACGGGCTGTGCGCCCTGACCGAGCGCGCCCTGACGCTGAACTGGTGCGCACCGCAGTTTGTCAAGGAGCCGTGCCTGGAGATCGAGGCCGGACGCCATCCAGTAGTGGAAATGCGGCTGGCGCAGACGAGTTCCGGCGCGTTTATAGCGAACGACACGCGCCTGGGCCCGCGCCAGCGCATGCAAATCATCACCGGCCCCAACATGGGCGGCAAATCAACCTACATGCGCCAGATTGCGGTCATCGTGCTGCTGGCCAGCATGGGCAGTTATGTGCCGGCAACGGCTTGCCAGCTTGGACCCATCGACGCCATCCACACCCGCATTGGCGCGGCCGATGATCTGGCCAACGCGCAGTCCACCTTCATGCTGGAGATGCTCGAAGCGGCGCAGATCCTGCACAGCGCCACACCGCAGTCACTGGTGCTGATGGACGAGATCGGGCGCGGCACCAGCACCTTCGACGGTCTGGCGCTGGCCTCTGCCATTGCCAGCCAGTTGCATGACAAGACCCAGGCCTACACGCTGTTCGCCACGCACTACTTCGAACTGACTGCTTTTCCGTCCCAGCACCACGGCGCTGTCAACGTCCATGTGAGCGCAGCTGAATCCGGGCGTGACATTGTGTTTCTGCATGAAATCCAGAGCGGTCCGGCCAGCCGCAGCTACGGCATTCAGGTCGCACGCCTGGCCGGCATGCCGGCCGCGGTGCTGAACCAGGCACGTCAAACGCTGGAGCGACTCGAAGCCCAGGCGACGCTAAGCAACAGCCAGGTTGATTTGTTCGCCCCCGCGCCGATACCGGAGCCAGCCGCTGCCAGCGTCGTCGAGAAGGCACTGTCGGCGATTGACCCGGATGCATTGAGCCCGCGCGAGGCGCTCGATGCCTTGTATCAGCTCAAGGCCTTGTCCCAGCGCAGTTAGTCGGGTCGGTCAGAAAGTTTCCCACTGGTCCATGGACGCACCAACGCCTGCCAGGACGGGCTTGGGGCTTGCGGCGCGGGGTTGGTTTGCCGCGGGCAATGTTTTGAGTTTGGATTTGGGTTTGGGCTTGACCGAATTCCCCGAGCTTGCCGTTGGCGCCACTTTGAGGATTTCCGGTTCCGGCGCAGGCAAACTCAGATCCATGGCACGGCTCGATCCGCCCGCAAGCAGGAACACCGAGACTGCTTGCACCAGTTCTCTGGCTTGTGAATTCAGGGAGCTTGCAGCGGCAGCCATTTCTTCCACCAAGGCGGCGTTTTGCTGGGTTGTCTGGTCGAGACTGGTAACAGCTTCACCCACCTGCGCCACCCCCGAAGCCTGTTCGCTGCTGGCGGCGCTGATCTCACCCATGATGTCGGTCACGCGGCGAATGTTGTTGATCACCTCGGTCATGGTCGAGCCCGCCTGATCCACCAGTGCACTTCCTTTTTCAACCTGTCCGACACTGTCATTGATCAAAATCTTGATTTCCTTGGCCGCTTCTGCCGAGCGCCCAGCCAGGGATCGCACCTCGGTTGCAACGACTGCAAAGCCACGCCCCTGATCGCCGGCTCGTGCCGCTTCCACGGCGGCATTGAGCGCCAGGATATTGGTCTGGAACGCGATGCCGTCAATCACGCTGATGATGTCGGCAATCTTCTTGGATGCGCCGTTGATGTCCTTCATGGTCTCCACCACCTGACCGACCACATCGCCTCCGGTAGCGGCAATCGAGCTGGCGTGTTGCGCCAACTGATTGGCCTGCTTGGCGTTGTCGGCGTTTTGCCGCACGGTGGAACTCAGTTCTTCCATCGAAGCGGCCGTTTCCTCCAGCGCACTGGTTTGTTGCTCGGTGCGCGCACTCAGATCGTTGTTGCCTTGCGCTATTTCGGCGCTGGCCGTCGCAACGCCTTCGGAGCCTTCGCGCACCGTGGCGACCACGCGGGCCAGGCTGGCTTGCATCTCGCTCAGGGATTGCAGAACCCGCGCCATCTCCGCGGGCTGATTGCCAACACTAATTGAAGAACCGATATCACCACCCGCGATGCGCTCAGCAATGTCAATAATCAATTTTAGCGGACGCATGATGGCGCGAAACAGAATCCAGGAGGACAGCAACAGGCCCACCAGCAGGGCAACTGCCCCCAGACCCAGCACCAGCGGAAAGCGCTGCATGGCATCCTGCCCGTTCGCCTCGGCCTGCGTTACCACCGCACTCGTCTTGACCGACAACGTCGCCCCCAACGCCGACACCTTGCCAAACAGCAACATGGCATCGGTATTCTCATTGGAGAGTTTTTTCTCGGCCAGGATTCGCTCGACCAAGGTCTTGAGCGCGCTCCATTGCGGGCTCAAGTCTTCCTGAACCAATTTGGAAATCACGGCATCGCTGCCCATTGACGTGAGCTTGAGATGAGACAACTCCGTATCAACCTCCCGTATGCTGTCCTGCGTCAGTTTGCGCGAAGACGACGAGCCTTCGGTCAGCAGCAACTCACCGACGCCACGCAAGGTCTTTTGTATCCCAACCTCGGCCACGGCGGCGGCTTGGTGTGCGGCGTCGGCTTGATGGGTTTGCTGGAGATAGCGATAGGCAATGGCCCCCACCAACATCAGGACCAGGATCTGGACGGCTGCGGCCACGATCAGGCGCATGCGAATCGATAAACTCATATTGGCTCCAACAAACGACTGTTTCGGGGATCAGTTCTGGACCGGCAGACCCTTGGCCTGCCATTCAGTCCAACCGCTTCGCATGTAGTTCACGCTCTTGTAGCCGGCCTTGACGGCCCACACGGCGGCCTTGTAGCTCTTCCACCCGGCGGGTCCGTCGCTGTAAAAAACCACGGCCTGATCCTTGTTCGGGGGCAACTTGCCGAGGTCAAACTGGTCCTTGGTAGCGTCGAAATTGGCCGTGTCATCGCTGGCGCCTTTGTAGGGGATCGCATGCGCCCCCGGTACATGGCCCTTGCCGAAATTAACGACGCTGCGCGTGTCGACAAAAAAAACCGCCTTGCCATCAGCGAGCTTGCGCGCATCCTCGACTGAGACTATCTTGCCGCCAGGCAAACTGGTCGGCGTCTCCGACTCGGCCCAGGCGGAGCCCGCCACGACGATGGCAGCGCCAGCCACCAGAAACTTCCACACCTTTACATTTGTTGCTGTCTTCATGTTCTCTCCCGAATAAAAATTGCGGATTTGGAATCCAAACTGGCGACGTTCATGTGCCGCTGCACATGATGAACAGGCTTCATTCCCAGCGAACCCCTCACTCAAGTGTGCACGGATTCGATGATAGGCAGGCAGGTCTCGCGCTACGCTCTGAACAGAGCAGAGTTCGGGCTTCAATTTCAGGTTTTAACCCGGTGCCGGGCCATGCAAGACACCACTCAATACCGATGGCCGGTCAACGCGCCGCTCGCAGCCCTTTACACTCGGGGTATTTCCCCAATCAGCTCGAAAAATGACCTACTGCGTCGCCATCAAACTCAATGCCGGACTGGTGTTTCTGTCCGACTCCCGCACCAACGCCGGTCTGGACCAGATCAGCACCTTTCGCAAAATGATCGTCTACGAAAAACCAGGCGACCGCTTCATGGTGCTGCTCTCAGCCGGCAACCTGAGCGTGTCGCAATCGGTGCGCGAGATTTTGCAGATCGAGCATATCAAGGAACATGAAGACAGCGAGCCGATCACGATCTGGAACGCCAAAAGCATGTTCGACGCAGCGCGCGTGCTGGGTGCGGCCATTCGCCATGTTTATGAGCGCGATGCTGCTTCGCTCAAGCTCGCGGGGGTCGAGTTCAATGTGTCGCTGATCTTTGGCGGCCAGATCAAGGGCGAAGGCATGCGCTTGTTCCAGGTCTATTCGGCCGGCAACTTCATCGAGGCAACGCCCGAGACGCCCTACTTCCAGGTCGGCGAATCAAAGTACGGCAAGCCGGTGCTGGACCGTGTCATCACACCGACCACGCCGCTGGACGAAGCCGCCAAGTGCGCGCTGGTGTCGATGGACTCGACGCTCAAGTCCAACCTGTCGGTCGGTCTGCCGCTCGACATGGTGATTTACGAAGCCAACACCTTCCAGACCGATAAAGTGGTCTGCATCGACGAGAACAACCCCTACTTTCGCATGCTGCACGGCAGTTGGGGACAGAAACTGCGCGAAGTGTTTGATGCCATCGAAGACCCGATGTGGAACGGCGAGCAGACTGACGTGCCGCTGCTCACCCACAGCGGGCGCAACCGGCCGCTAAAGAAAATCAGTACGCCGCAGGAGCGCTTGATTTGAGCGTTCCGTCCCTACCCATCGTCTTTTCGCACGCCAACAGTTTTCCCGCCAGCACCTATGGCGTTCTGTTCAAGAGCCTGAAAGCGCGTGGCTTCGCGGTCCGCGCGATTGAAAAATTCGGCCACGACCCCCAGTACCCGGTCACCAACAACTGGCCGCATCTGGTGCAGCAACTGATCGACTTCACGCAGGCCGTAGTCGATAAAGCAGGTGAGCCAGTTTTTCTGCTGGGTCACTCCTTCGGCGGCTTTGTCAGTTTGATGGCAGCGGCGCTGGCGCCCGAACTGGCGCGCGGTGTGCTGCTGATCGATTCGCCCATCCTGGGCGGCTGGCGCGCCACCACGCTGGGTGTCATCAAGAGTGCGCAGATGGTGGGCTCGGTCTCGCCGGGCGCCACCAGCCAGCGCCGGCGCACCCACTGGGCAGACGCCGAGGCAGCGCTGGAACACTTTCGCCACAAGAAAGCCTTTGCCAAATGGGACCCGCAGGTGCTGCGCGACTACATCACCCACGGCACGCACGACGAGGGGCGTGGCGCCGAAAAGAAACGTGTTCTGAGCTTTGACCGCACGGTCGAGACCGCGATCTACAACACCCTGCCCGACAACCTGGACAGCTTGCTCAAGCGCCATCCGGTCAGGTGCCCGGTGTCCTTTATTGGCGGCACGCATTCAGCCGAGATGAAGCAGGTCGGCATGGCCATGACCGAAAAAATCACGCACGGGCGCATCATGCTGATTGAAGGCAGCCACCTGTTTCCGATGGAAAAACCGCTCGCCACCGCTGCCGCCATCGAGGCCTCCCTGCTCTGCATGCCGGGCGTAGTTTAAAAGCCTCGCGACCCTCGAAAAAACGTAGCCCGTATGAAGCCGAAGGCGCAA
>CAITXW010000367.1 GCA_903896425.1 uncultured beta proteobacterium
CCAGATCAGTGAATCCCTTGGCTGGGAACTCTGGGCGGTACTTGGCGGTGCGAAACAAAGATTCGGCGTAGGCGTTGTCGTCGCTCACGCGCGGTCGCGAGTACGAGGGCTTCACGCCCAGCCAGTTCAACATGGCTAGCTGTTGGCCATCGCGTTGATGTTGCCGATGTCGGTCGAGACCATGGCACGCGCCGGCATGGCTTTCTCCAGTTCGCGCAGCACCTGGCGCGGGTGCAACCAGTTGCCAGCTTCGTTCTTCTGCTCCTCGATCATGTCCAGGCTGTAGGCGTCGCGCTCGTGCGTCCAGGCGTCGAGTTCCTGCTCCCACGCAGCCTTTTCGGATGCGATGCGCGCAGCGCGTTCGGCCCGGTTGTCATCGCTGACCAGTGCCCGATCCGCCAGGCGTTGTGCCAGCGCCAGCGCCGCCGCTTTGGCGTCGCCGTGGATGCCGACGCTGATTTTCTTGACCAGGCCCAGGTTGGTGTGATCGGCTTCGACCTGGATGATCTTGGCGTCCTTCGGCCAGTAATCGAGCCCGTGCTGCGCCAGCGTGCCGAAGGGACCCATGCGCGAACCCAGGGCCAGCACCACGTCGGCCTGCGCGATCAGTTTCATGGCGGCCTTGGAACCCTGGTAACCCAGTGGCCCGGCCCACAAGGGGTGGCTGGCGGGAAACGCATCGTTGCGCAAATAGCCGGTAACCACCGGCGCGCCCAGACGCTCGGCCAGGGCTTGCAGCGCCTGCACGGCGTCGCCCATGACCACGCCGCCGCCGGCGAGGATGACCGGAAATTTTGCGTTGGCCAGCAGTTCGGCTGCCGCCTTGAGACTGTTCTCGCCGCCCGCTGCGCGCTCGATGCGGATCGGCTGCGGAATCTCGGCGTTGATCTCGCCATAGAAGTAGTCGCGCGGAATGTTCAACTGCGTCGGCCCCATTTCGCTGATGGCGCGATCAAAGCAGCGAGCGGTGTATTCGGCAATGCGTTTGGGGTTGTTGACGTGGCCCTGGTACTTGGTGAACTCCTGGAACATCGGCAGTTGATTGGCTTCCTGAAAACCACCCAAGCCCGTGCCCATGGTGCCACTTTCGGGCGTGATGATGACCACCGGGCTGTGCGCCCAGAAGGCCGCCGCAATCGCCGTGACGCAGTTGCTGATGCCCGGGCCGTTCTGCCCGATCACCACACCGTGGCGACCACTGGCGCGGGCATAGCCGTCGGCCATGTGCGCCGCGCCCTGCTCGTGCACCACTGAGACCAGGTTGATGCCGGCGGGCGCGAAGATGTCCATCGCATCCATGAAGGCCGAGCCCATGATGCCAAAGATGTCGCTCACGTCGTTGGCCACCAGGGTTTCAACAAAGGCCTCGGAGGGCGTCATTTTCTGCAGGCCTTGGGTCACTGGCCGCTGGGTGTTGGATGGTTTGCTCATGGGAAGGCGGTGTGTGGATTGTTGAAGGATCGGATGCCGGATTAGAGCGAAGAACTGGCCCTAATTCAACACTTTGCTTATGCGTTTTTCAATTAAGGTTGCTCAGAAATCATCGTTCCATTCGGGTCCAAAGTTGCCTAGCATCCGTGACCTTGCATTCAACTTGAGGAAATCCTGATGACATCCAAACGCTCGCTCTTGCGCTGGCTCAGTGCCGCCACTCTTTTCGCCTCGACTGCGCTGTTCGCCCAGACCAAGGAGGTGACCTTCGCCTACCAGGACATGCTGGTGCCTTTGCGCACCATCATCGAATCCGGCGAGCTGGAAAAGAGCACCGGCTACAAAATCAACTGGCGCCAGTTTGGCGGTGGCGGCGACGTGATTCGCGCCATGGCATCCGGCGACGTGCAGATTGGCGAAGCCGGCTCCAGCCCGATCGCTGCGGCGGCCAGCCAGGGCCAGGACATCAAGCTGTTCTGGATTCTCGATGACATCGGTGACGCCGAAGCGCTGATCGTGCGCAACGGCAGCGGCATCAATGGCTGGAAAGACCTCAAGGGCAAGAAGGTGGCCACACCCTTTGTCTCCACCTCGCATTACCAGTTGCTGGTCGGCCTCAAACTCGAAGGCGTTGACCCCAGGGATGTGAACGTGGTCAACCTGCGCCCGCCCGAAATCGCTGCCGCCTGGGAGCGCGGCGACATCGACGCCGCCTTCATCTGGGACCCGGTACTCTCGAAAATCAAGGGCAATGGCAAAGCGATCGCCACCTCCGCCAGCATCGGCAAGAAAGGCTATCCGACCTTTGACGGTCTGGTCGTCAACGCCAAGTGGGCGGCAGCCAACGAGGGCTTTGTGGTGGCACTGGTCAAGGCACTGAACAAGGCCGACGACGAGTACCGAAAGCAAGGCGCCAAGTGGAGCGCTGACTCACCGCAGATCAAGGCGATTGCCAAGTGGAGCAAGGCCGATGCCAAGGACGTACCCGCTGCCATCGCGCTCTACAGCTTCCCCGATCTGAAGGAACAGCTCTCCAACAAATGGCTGGGTGGCGGCGCGGCGCAGGCCCTGGCCAAGACCGCTGTCTTTCTCAAGGAACAGGGTCGGATACAGGAAGTCAAACCCGATTACAACGCCTACGTGAGCACCGTCTACGCGCGCAAGGCGCTGGGCAACTGACGAAGGCGCTCGCGTGGCCACGCTTGACATCCGCAAGCTGACGGTGCGCTACGCCGCAGCGGGCACGACCCGCTGCGCGCTCGACGGCGTCAACCTGCGCATGCAGGGCGATGACTTCGTGGTGGCGCTGGGCGCGTCGGGTTGCGGCAAGACCACGCTGCTCAATTGCATCGCCGGTTTTCTGCCGCCGTCCGACGGTCAGATTCTGCTCGATGGCGTCGCCATCGCAGGGCCCGGCCCGGACCGCGGCGTGGTGTTCCAAAAGCACGCGCTGATGCCGTGGCTTAACGTGCGCGACAACGTCGCGCTGCCACTGCGCCTGCGCGGTATCGATCCCGCAACGCGTGGCCGCGTCGCCGAGGAGAAGCTGGCACTGGTCGGGCTGAGGGATTGCGCTGACAGCGCCGTGTGGGAGCTCTCCGGCGGCATGCAGCAGCGCGTTGGCATTGCGCGCGCGCTGGCCAGCGACCCGGCCCTGCTGCTGATGGACGAGCCGCTGGGCGCGCTTGATTCCTTCACACGTGAACAAGTGCAGGAAATACTGCTGCAGGCCTGGGGCGAAACGCGCAAGATGGTGTTTTTCATCACACACTCGGTCGAGGAAGCGCTGTTTCTTGCCACCC
>CAITXW010000368.1 GCA_903896425.1 uncultured beta proteobacterium
CAGATATGCCACTCCCAGACCACGTCGCCGCTGCTGCTACCGGTGGGTTTTACCTCTACCAGATAGTCCGGCAGCATGTAGCCTTGGGTCGTGATGCTGCCGTCGAGCAGTGCCGGGTTGAAGCCGGCTGCGATCGCCTCGGCGTAGCTCTTCTTCTCGCTTGCCAGAATCAGTACATTGCCGTTGGGCAACACCTTGAAATCGTGGTGCGCGATGTAGGTCGCACTGTAGTAGTTGAAGCCCCACACCAGGTTGCCGGCCCAGTCGTATTCCTCAATGCGCCCGCCCTCGCCGCCGCCGGTGGAAGGGCCGACGTTGGGCATGGCGCTGGCGCGGATCATGTGGCCGTTTTCCAGCAGGTAGGAGGAGCGCCCCGGCTCGCCGGTGCTGGTCCATTTGTGCACGTACTGCCCGGCGTTGTTGAGCAGGTAGGTGGCGGTGCTGTGCAGGGGCGACATCAGGGTGTAGCCGGCGAAGGCCTTGCTGGTGCTGTTGAGCATCAAACCAATCGTGCTGGCAACCGGGGTGCTGCTCTTGTCCGGCCGCATGACGCGAAAACCCACTTGCAGCCATGCTGAATCCGGGTTGCTGTCGGGCGAGCCGCCGAGCGACCAGGAAGGGTCGCGGTTCGAGACGCGGCTGTAGCCCAGAAACTGCTGGCCGCCACCATTCCACCAGGTGCCGCCACGCATGGCGCGCCAAGGCAGGTTGCCTTGCATGATGTCGCCGCTGGCAGGGCCCGGCGGATCGAGCGTGATGTTGTTCGTGACGCAGTACTGGTAGTAGTTGCTGGCGTACCAGTCGTTGACCCACTGCCAGACATTGCCCGCCATGTCGGTCAGGCCAAAGGCGTTGGTACTGTCGCGCGTCTGGTAGGTGGCGTCGGCTGCGGGCCAGTTGAAGTCGGTCTTGCTGCGCAGCGAGCCGTTATAAAACCCGACGGGTGTGGTGTGCGGAAAGTCTCCGTTCTCCCAGGGATCGCCGGAACCTTGCCAGTTAGAGAGTCGACCGTCGGCATTGGTGTCGTTGCCCCAGGGGAACTGGTAGTAGGGGTTGGTCTGGCCGCCGCGCGCGGCGTATTCCCATTCGGCTTCGGTCGGCAAGCGGTAGCCGTTCTTCGTCAGATCACTGGCGCCGCTGGCGAGGTCGTAGCACGGCGTGTAGCCGTCACGCGCACTCAGCCAATTGGCGAAGGCCGCGGCGCCAAACCAGCGCACACCAGTGACCGGGTGCTGCTCCCGCCCGGAGCGCACGGTGAACGTGTTGCTGGCGTAGCTGATGGTGGACAGCGGGACCGACGTGGTGGTGTAGAAAAAGATGTTGCTGCCGCCAAGGGCGTAGACGATGCCGGAGCGCACCTCGATCAGTCCACTTTTGAGGGCCGCGTTCAGGTAGCCGGCGTATTCGCTGTTGGTGACCAGCGTGGTGGCCATGTAGAAAGGCGAGATCGTGACGCTATGCAGCGGGATCTCGTCACTCGGATGATCCGGGTCCACAAAGCCGAAGTGGTCGCCCATCATGTAGCTGCCGCCCGGAATGCGGACGAACACCGGCGTGAAGGTGGTCACGGAAGGCGGGGCAGCCGTCACAGTGACGCTGACCGTCGCTGCAGCACTGCTGAGCTTGCTGTCGTTGACGATCAGGCTGGCCACATAAGTCCCCGCAACATCCGGTGTGAAGCTGGGCTGGGCCGCCGTGCTGGAGGACAAAGCGGCCACGCTGCCCGACGGTATGCTGCTCAAGGTCCATGTGTAGCTCAGTGCATCGCCGTTCGCATCCGTGCTGGCGCTGCCGTCCAGGCTGACCAGCGTGTTGACGACGATGGACTGGGTGGTGCCGGCATTGGCGATGGGTGCCGTGTTGCTGATGGGTACAACAGGCACATCCGTGTTGCTACCGCTGCCACCACCGCCGCCACAGGCGGCAAGAAACAGACAAATAAGCAAGGCCGGAAAGTTGAGGTGTTTCATGTTGAGTCAACTCGTGTGCTGCAGTGGAACCGGTAACGCTGGTATCGCTTGCCGCGCCGCGCTTTCTATGAACCGAGCCGTCATCACGCCACTCTCGTCATCGCGAGCGCAGCGTGGCGATCCATGTCTTCTGACTGCATGGATTGCCACGTCGCTGCACTCCTCGCAATGACGAGTCATAGGTTCGTGGCCCGTTAGCGGTATCGGTCCCGTAAACAGGACGCGCGCAATGACGATCGGCATTCGCATGATGGAGAGGAGCCTCCGTCGATCAATTCGCAGGCAGCCCCTTGGGCTGTTTCGGCCTGGCCACCAGACCTTTGGGTGAGTCCTGACAGGTGGCGGCAACCGTGCCTTCCGGTGTGCTGTGCTGAATCACATCGCCGGCTTTCTTGCCTTTGCAATCGGCATAGGCTTGCGCTGGTGGCTCGTGTCGTTGGGGTGGCTCAGTCCGCGGCGCGGAGGCGGGTGATTTCACCTGGGCGATGACGCTGCTGGCGCAGGCCAGGGCCAGCACGATGGCGCCTAAGGAACAGATTGCTTTCACGACGCATTTCCTTTCAGGGTTCAAAGAACAAGGGGCTGGTGACAGAGTCGGAAACATAGGGCGCGATCTGCACATCGCTCAGCACGTTGGAGTAAAGAAAAGGTGTGCTCGCAATCGAGAAGTCGAAGGCCGTGCCGTCGGCATAAGTGCCCGACATCATGGACTTGCGCAGTGCTGCCAGAGCGGTTTTCTGATTGGCGTTCAGCGTCTGGTAGACCTGGGCGAAGGTGGTAGCGTAAGCGTAGTTGTTGGCGCCATCGAGTTCGCCATAGGTGCCTGAGAGCGAGAGCACCTGGGCCTTGACGGCGTCGGCTGACGTCGACGCGTTCAGCAGGCTGCGCAGCAGGGTGGCGATCTGGGTGCGCGTCGAGACGATCGAAGTCAGATTGTCCTTCTGCGTCGCAACTAGGTTGTACATCGTCGTGGCCTGGGTCTGCGTGACGTAGCCTTTCGTGCTGTCGATCAGCGCAGCGCCGGCGGTCGCGGTCATCTGCTCGTCGATGCTGTAGCCCTCGTGACCGACGGCGGGTGCGTCCTTGATGTAGAAACCGCCGTAGTAGGTGCCATGGCGCTCGGGGCAGAAGTAGATGTCGGCTTCAAGCGAGCCGGCGTACCAGCTGTAGATGTCGCTGGCATAGGTCATCACCGCGACCTTGGAACCCTGCGCCAGGCCCGAGACCTTGCTGGCGATCTGGGCGTCGCTGATGTCGGACCAGGAACTCCAGCCCTTGCCCTTCATCGCCGCCAGATAGGCTAACTGCGTAGCGTCCAGCGAGTTGATGACGCTGGCGTAGAGCACGGCGCGGTCAAAGCTGATCTGGC
>CAITXW010000369.1 GCA_903896425.1 uncultured beta proteobacterium
CGGCAGCGTGTAAAGCCGCAAATGCAGACTGCACGTCAAATCACAAAAAATTGTGCAGACGAAATCAGGCAGAACGATCCTGATCCTGAATCTGTTCTTTGAGTTTGTGGCTGGCGTGAAAAGTTACAACGCGCCGTGCCTGGATCGGAATGGCTTCACCCGTTCGCGGATTGCGGCCCGGGCGTGGCGCCTTGGTGCGAATCTGAAAATTGCCAAAGCCTGAAATCTTGACGTCTTTACCTTCGACCAGACTGTCTGATACAAGGGTAAAGAACGCGTCGATCATGTCCTTGGATTCACGCTTGTTGAGTCCGATCTGATCGAACAGCAAATCGGCCAATTGGGCTTTGGTTAGTGCTGGGGTTTCCAGACTTTCAACCGAGATGTCCATTGCTTTCTCACTTCGCATAAATCTGACTGGTATCGATGGTAACGGCTCAAGCCCGTTGCCGCGCGCCCAATGTCGAAACCAATGAAGAAAGAACCGCCTGAACAACAGTGTCGATTTGTTCATCAGTCAAGGTTGCATCCTCACTGTTGAGTGTCAGGCGCAGTGCCATGCTCTTCTCGGACGATGGTTCAGAATCAGGCGCCGCGTCCTTGCCCGCCTTGGGGCGATAGATGTCAAACACGATGACGTCGCGCAGCAGATCCAGCGTTGGTGCAGCCCATACTGCTGCCAGCAAGGCTGCGTGCGTGGTCTTTTCTGCAACCAGCACGGCGATGTCACGCTCCACGGGCTGCTGCTTGGAGACTGGTTTGAACGCGGGTACCTCGCGCAGGAGAACAGCGTCGAGATCAAGTTCAAACATGACCGGTGTTTGTGCCAAGTCATAGGTTTGGCGCCATTGCGGATGAAGTTCTCCGACGAAGCCTATCGCCACGCCATCAAGCAGGATACGGGCGCAACGGCCCGGATGCATGGCCGGGTGTTCTGCCGGTTCGAAGACGGGCTTGCGCGGGGCCAGCAGGGCCTCCACATCGCCCTTGACGTCGAAGAAGTCAGCGCCCTGCTCTTTTCGGCTCCACTGCAGGGCGTCGGCACTGCCGCACACCATGCCGGCAACGCGCATGGGTTGAGCAAACCCGGCAACCGTGGTGTCAGAGTTCACAACCGAGGCGTCGCGCAGAAAGACACGGCCGAGTTCGAAAACACGCACGCGCTGGGTCTTGCGGTCGAGGTTGAATTTCAGAACCTGCAGCAGCGAGCCCAGCAGGGACGAGCGCATCACGCTCATTTGGCTGGCAATCGGGTTGAGCAGTTTGATTGGATCCGGGTTTCCGGCGAGTTCATTCTCCCATCGCTCGTCAACAAAGCTGAAGTTGATGGTCTCCTGGTATCCGAGCCCGGCAAGGGAGCGACGCAGGGCAAACGGACTGCGCTGTGCCTCGGTGCGAATTCTGGCCGTCACCGGTGCCAACGGCGGAGTGTGCGGCAAGGCGTTGTAGCCAACCATGCGCGCCACTTCCTCGATCAGATCTTCCTCAATCTGCAGGTCAAAGCGGTAAGAGGGAGGCGTCACGCTGATGATGCCGTCTGCTTGCGTCAGCGGCAGTTGCAGGCGCTGCAGGGCGTCTGCACACTGGGCTTGCGTCAGGGGCATGCCAATGACCTTACTGGCGCGCGCCACGCGCAGGGACACAGTTATGGCCGCCGGCATGTTCACCGGCTGGTCATCGACAGGGCCGCAGACGGTTTCGGCGTTGCCGCAAATGTCGATGATCAACTGCGTGATGCGTTCAATGTGTTCGACCGTCTGATCAGGGTCCACGCCACGCTCGAAGCGGTGCCCGGCATCAGTCGAGAAGTTGAAACGCCTTGAGCGTCCGGCAATGGCCTTGGGCCACCAGAAAGCGGCTTCGACATAGACATTCTTTGTATCGTCACCCACCGCCGTGGCGTCGCCACCCATGATGCCGGCGAGCGACTCAACCTGTTGTGCGTCGGCAATAACGCCGACCTTGTCATCAACCGTGACCGTGTTGCCATTGAGCAGCTTGAGCTGTTCTCCGGCCTTGCCCCAGCGCACGTCGAGTCCACCATGGATCTTGTCGAGGTCAAAAATATGCGAGGGACGGCCGAACTCGAACATCACATAGTTCGAGATGTCGACCAGGGCCGTGACGCTGCGCTGTCCGCAACGTGCCAGGCGATCAACCATCCATTGCGGCGTGCTGGCGCGGGTGTTGACGTTGCGCACAACGCGCCCCGAGAAACGTCCACACAGATCAGGCGCACCGACTGTCACAGGCAACACCTCGGCGTTGCCAACTTTGACAGCGGGGAAAACCGGTTCCTTCAAAGGTGCGCCAGTCAGCGCGGCAACTTCGCGAGCGACCCCGTACACACTCAGGCAGTGCGCCAGATTGGGCGTGAGTTTCAGCGTGAACAGGCTGTCGTCCAGGTTCAGATGCTGGCGGATGTCCTGCCCCAGCGGCGCATCGCTGGCGAGTTCAAGCAGGCCGGCGTGATCTGTCGATATCTGCAGTTCCCGTGCGGAACACAGCATGCCCTGGCTCTCGACGCCACGCAGTTTGCCAACCTTGATCAGGAACGGTTTTCCATCTTCACCCGGTGGTAACTCGGCGCCCACCAGCGCTACCGGCACCTTGATGCCAACACGCGCATTGGGAGCTCCGCAGACGATATTGAGCAACCCTGGCTGCCCTACATCGACTTGGCAGACGCGCAGTCGATCGGCGTTGGGATGCTGGGCCGCCTCCTTGATCTCACCGACCACAATCTTGCTAAATGGCGGTGCCACAGGCGTGAGTTCCTCCACCTCCAGACCGGCCATGGTGAGGGTATCGGCCAATTGCTGTGTTGACAGCGGTGGGTTGCAGAATTCGCGCAGCCAGGATTCAGGGAATTGCATAGTCTTTGTTCAGTTGGAGACGGCGCAGGCAGCAAACCGTCGCTGCAGGTTCTTCTATTGGAATTGCGAAAGAAAGCGGATATCGCCGTCAAAAAACAGTCGCAGGTCATTCACGCCATATCGCAGCATGGTGAGGCGGTCAGGGCCCATGCCAAAGGCAAAACCGATGAACTTTTCCGGGTCCAGCCCCATGTTGCGCACGACGTTGGGGTGGACCTGGCCGGAGCCCGCCACTTCCAGCCAGCGCCCTGCCAGCGGTCCGCTCTGGAACTGGATGTCGATCTCGGCACTTGGTTCGGTGAATGGGAAGAAACTCGGTCGAAAACGCAGCATCAGATCGCTGGACTCGAAAAAGATCCGGCAGAAATCGGTGAAGACAAATTTGAGGTCCTTGAAACTGACGTTCTCGCCCACCCACAGGCCTTCGCACTGGTGAAACATGGGAGAGTGAGTGGCATCGCTGTCAACGCGATAGGTGCGCCCTGGCGCAATGACGCGAATCCCGGGCATGGTGCCGGAAAACAAGCCTTCAATGCCAGCACCAACGGCAGCACGATGTCGCTTGACATGCTGCACGGCATGACGAATCTGCATCGGGCTGGTATGGGTGCGTAGCAGGTTGGGCGCGGTGGCGGTCCCGCCCTCGACATAAAAAGTGTCGTGCATGGAACGCGCGGGGTGATCCTCAGGCGTGTTCAAGGCCGTGAAGTTGAACCAGTCGGACTCGATCTCCGGGCCTTGGGCGACTTCAAAACCCATGGAGCTGAAAATGGCCTCAATGCGCTCGAGTGTCAACGATACCGGGTGCAGGCCGCCCTGCCCGCGTTGACGGCCGGGCAGCGTTACATCGAATGCTTCGGCTGCCAATTGAGCTAGCAGTTGCGCATCGGCCAGCGCTTGTCGGCGTGCATTCAGGGCCGATTCGATCGCTTGCTTTGCCAGGTTGATGGCAGCGCCCTGCGTCTTCTTCTGCTCGACGGGAAGGCTTGCCATGCCCTTCATCAGTTCCGTGATACGCCCTGACTTGCCAAGAAACAAGGCTTTCGCGTTTTCCAGGTCGGCTGGTGTCAGGGCCTTACCGAAAGCGGACTGTGCGCTTTCAACAACCGTGTTCAACTCGTTCATAGGTTCTCTTGTCGTTACGACATAACGTGAATGCA
>CAITXW010000370.1 GCA_903896425.1 uncultured beta proteobacterium
ACATGAAGTCGCACGATGAGTTCAAAGCCAAGCTTGAACTGCCATTTGAACTGATCGCCGATACCGAGGAAAAAATGTGCCACATGTTCGGCGTTGTCAAAAACAAGATCATGTACGGCAAGAAAGTCAAAGGCATTGAGCGCAGCACCTTCCTGATCGGTGCGGACGGACTGCTCAAAGAGGAATGGCGTGGACTGAAAGTGCCGGGCCACGTGGATGACGTCCTCAAAGCTGTCAAGGAATTGAAAAAAACCGCAGCCCTCGTCTGACAATGGATGCCTCGCCAGGCGTCCTGTGAAAAAGCCGCCCTGCTCCCAAGGCGGCTTTTTCACTTCAAACAACCCAATTCATCCCTTTGTTGCAGACCAAACTCACATGCCACTGCCCACCGCCCCCTCCAAACGTGCCGCCTTGCTGTCTGAGCGCGATTACGACAAGCCAGCCAGCACCCCGCCCAGGGAGCGCAAGCTTGACGCAACGGCACTCACCCCAGCGCATAGCGCTCCGAAGGCTGTTGCAGTGCAAGCGGTTCAGTCAGCTGAGCGCGCCAGGCCAGTAACACCGCGCCTGGAAAAGGCCCCGGCAGCATCGACCCGGAGCCGCACACCCCGGCCCGATAGCGCGGTACCAGCCGACGCCGCGCAAGAAGCAGTCCCGACGTCAGTCCGGCGCAAAACGAAAAAAGTCCAGCACAGTGGCCCGCCCAAGCTGTTTGTGCTTGACACGAATGTGCTACTGCATGACCCAATGTGCCTGTTCCGCTTTGAAGAGCATGACATTTTTCTTCCCATGATCGTGCTCGAGGAGCTTGATTCACACAAAAAGGGGCTGACCGAAGTCGCCCGCAATGCGCGCCAAACCAGCCGCACCCTGGACGCCTTGGCCGGACACAAGGACTCTGACATTACAACTGGCTTGTCATTGGCCAGCACCGGCCACCGCGAAGCCGGCGGCAAGTTGTTCTTCCAGACACAACTTCTGAACTACAGCCTGCCAAGCAGTTTGCCCCAAGGCAAGGCTGACAATCAGATTCTGGGGGTGGTGGAAGCGTTGCGCCAGCAGTTCGCCGTGCAGGCAAAAGCAGAAGCGACTATGGCACGAGACGTGGTCCTGGTGTCCAAAGACATCAACATGCGCGTCAAGGCGCGCGCACTCGGTCTGGCAACCGATGACTACCAGAACGACAAAACGCTGGAAGACGGCGATCTCCTGTATGGCGGCGCCTACCACCTGCCCGACAATTTCTGGAGCAATCACGGCGAAACGGTGGAGAGTTGGCAGCAGGGCGCGCACACCTTCTACCGCATTACCGGCCCCGTCGTCCCGAACCTGTTGATCAACCAGTTCATTTATTTCGAGTCGCCCGGCGAGCCCAGCCTGTATGCACGCGTGACTGAAATTCGAGGCAAGACCGCGGTCTTCAAAACCCTCAAGGACTACACCCACCTCAAGAACGCAGTCTGGGGTGTCACCACCCGCAATCGCGAGCAGAACTTCGCCATGAACCTGCTGATGGACCCGGAGATTGACTTTGTCACACTAACCGGCACAGCGGGCACCGGCAAAACGCTGATG
>CAITXW010000371.1 GCA_903896425.1 uncultured beta proteobacterium
GCGTGTAAAACAGGCTCCAGTCGCCCACGGCAATGCACTCGTTGAGATTGCCAGCCACAGCGAAAGAACCGTCCCGTTTGAACGCGGCATCGGCCAGCGTCTTGGCGATTGCCGCCTTGAGTTCAGCTTCGGATACTCCGTCCTTCTTCAGTTTTTCAATTTCCTGCAGCAGGATTCTCTCCACCTCCTCATGCGTGGCGCCAGGTGCAAGCGGCGCAAAAATGAGATGCAGTGTGGGGTCGCTGTTAAACCCGGCATCGGCATCGATACCGGTGGAGAGATTTTTGTCCGTCAGTGCCCGGTACAGGCGGCTGTTCTTACCGTCCGTCAAAATCGCGCTCAGCAGTGAGAGTGCGGCGTAGTCGGGATGCGTGGCGGCCGTGATTTTGTGCGCAAGCGCCACGACGCCGAGTTGTCCCGCGCGCTTGACCTGCACCCGGCGGGCACCGGTTTGCACCGGTTCTTCGGTGTAGACCAGCGGAATGGGTTTGGGTGCGCGCGGATAGACACCAAAGGATTTCTTGACCAGGGCCAGCGCCTGTGCGGGGTCGAAGTCGCCAATGATGGTAACGGTGGCATTGTCCGGCCAGTAAAACGTGTCATAGAACTCGCGCAGCCGCTCGATCGACACCTTCTCGATGTCGCTGCGATGCCCGATGGTGCTGTGGTGATAAGGGTGTGCGACAAACGCCGCCTGATAGATCTCCTTGTACAGCGCCTGCACCGGCGAATTTTCGCCGCGCTCAAACTCATTGCGCACCACGGTCATCTCCGGGCGCCGGTCCTCATCGCGCAGCAGCAGATTGCGCATACGGTCCGCTTCCATGTCGATGGCGCTAGCCAGGTGCTCGCTGCCAAGGTTCTCGTAATAGTTTGTGCGATCCAGCCAGGTGGTGGCGTTGTAGCGGGCGCCGGTGCGCTCAAGCAACTGGTCGACGTTGTTGCCCTTGCTGCGGTCGCGCTGCGTCGTACCCTTGAACATCATGTGTTCCAGAATATGGGTCGCGCCCGTGCTACCGGTCACCTCATTCTTGGAGCCGACCCGGTCGGTCACCATGAGGGTCAGCGTCGGGCTGGAATGCTCGGGCAACAGCAGGACCTGCAGTCCATTCGATTCAAGCCGGTACTCGTCGATGCTGCCAACCGTCTTCACATGGGTAAAACCCGCCACCGAGACCGGGCTTGCGTGCAGATTGAGGGCCGAAAAAAGAAGGCCAAGAAAGACAAAGCAGATACGCATGATTTCATTCGAAATTGCAAAGGCGCAACCTTAGCACAGCAAACTATTCGCCTGCGCTACGCAATACCATTGCCGCGCTTGGCGGCACTCCTGCGCCAGTCGGCAACGCATGCGACAATTCCGGCTCAAATGGCGCCATCGCCACAACGTTGACCCCTTTTGCACATGGAAGTAGACAACATGGGATTCCTGACCGGGAAAAAATTACTGATAACAGGCGTCTTATCCAAACGCTCGATTGCCTACGGTATCGCACAGTCCTGCCACGAACAAGGGGCCGAACTGGCTTTCAGTTACGTCGGCGAACGCTTCAAGGATCGCATCACTGAGTTTGCAGCAGACTTCGGCTCATCACTGATATTCGACTGCGATGTTGGCGACGACGCCCAGATTGACAAGTTGTTCACTGATCTGGCCGTTCACTGGCCGCGCTTTGACGGCTTTGTCCACAGCATTGGCTATGCACCGCGCGAAGCGATTGCCGGTGGTTTTCTGGATGGCCTGAGCCGGGAGAATTTCAGAATCGCGCATGACATCAGTGCCTACAGTTTTCCCGCCATGGCCAAGGCCGCGCTGCCTTACCTCAACGAAAAATCGTCCTTGCTGACGCTCACCTACCTCGGTGGCGTGCGTGTGGTGCCGAACTACAACACGATGGGACTGGCCAAAGCCTCACTGGAATCATCCGTGCGTTACCTGGCTGATGCCATCGGACCGATGGGCATGCGCGTCAATGGTCTGAGCGCTGGGGCTGTCAAGACCCTGGCCGCCAGTGGCATCAAGGATTTTGGCCGCCTGCTGGCGATCTCGGCCAGTGCCTCACCGCTGCGGCGCAACGTGACGATTGAAGAGGTCGGCAATGTGGCAGCGTTTCTGCTCAGCGACCTTGCCTCCGGCATGACCGGCCAGATCTCCTACGTCGACTGCGGTGTCAGCCAAACTGCCGTGGCAGTTGTGGAAACACCCAGCACCTGAAGAATTGACTCAGGCGATGACGCAATCGGCGTAGTAACGCCGCTGGCCGTCGGCTTCATCCACCTCAACCAAGCCATGAATGTCGGTCTCAAAACCGGGACACTGGCTGTTGAAATCGCGTGAGAACTTGAGGTAATCAACAATTTTCCTGTTGAACACCTCGCCCGGAATCAAAAGTGGAATCCCAGGCGGGTAAGGCGTGACCAGACCAACGGTGATGCGGCCTTCCAGATGGTCAATCTCGACACGTTCGGTCTTGTGCAGCGCAATATGTGCGTAGGCATCACTGGGCTTCATGGCCGGCGTCAGGTCGCTCAGGTACATGTCGGTGGTCAGGCGCGCGATGTCGTACTTGGCGTAGAGCTGGTGGATGTGCTGGCACAAATCGGCCAAGCCCATGTTCTCGTATTTGGGGTACTTCTGGCAGAACTCCGGCAGGATGCGCCACATCGGCTGGTTCTTGGCGTAGTCGTCCTTGAACTGCTGCAAGGCGGTCAGCATGCTGTTCCAGCGACCCTTGGTGATGCCGATGGTGAACATGATGAAGAAGCTGTACAAGCCGGTTTTCTCGACCACCACCCCATGCTCGGCAAGGAACTTGGTCACGATGCTGGCCGGAATGCCGGTCTTGGCGAACTTGCCATTCAAGTCCATGCCCGGCGTAACCACCGTCGACTTGATCGGATCGAGCATGTTGAAGCCGGCGGCCATCTTGCCAAAACCATGCCAGTTGACGCCGGCCTTGGCTTTGGGCGATTCGCCCTTGATGATCCAGCTGTCGGCGCGGCCAATCCCTTCGTCGACCAACTTTTCCGGGCCCCACACCTTGAACCACCAGTCGTCGCCGTATTCCTCATCCACCTTGCGCATGGCACGGCGGAAGTCCAGTGCTTCGGCGATGCTTTCCTCCACCAGTGCGGTGCCGCCCGGCGGCTCCATCATGGCGGCGGCCACGTCGCAACTGGCGATGATGCTGTACTGCGGGCTGGTGCTGGTATGCATCAGATAGGCCTCATTGAAGAGGTGCTTGTCGAGCTTGACGGTCTGCGAATCCTGCACCAGCACATGGCTGGCCTGGCTGATGCCGGCGAGCAGTTTGTGCAGGGACTGCGTGGCATACACCACAGCGTGCTTGGGACGCGTCCGGTTCTTGCCCATGGCGTGGTAGCTGCCATAAAACGGATGGAACGCCGCGTGCGGCAACCAGGCTTCGTCGAAATGAATGTTTTCCACATAACCGTCAAGCAAGCGCTTCACGGTTTCGGTGTTGTACAGAACGCCGTCGTAGGTTGACTGCGTCAGCGTCAGCACACGCGGCTTGATCTTGGCGGCGTCGACACCCTTGAGATGCTGCTGGATCAGGGGATTGGCCTTGATCTTGGCCCGGATGGCGTCTGGTTCAAATTCGCTCTTGGGAATCGGCCCGATGATGCCAAAGTGATTGCGCGTCGGTTTCAGAAAGACCGGAATCGCACCTGTCATGATGATGGCGTGCAGGATCGACTTGTGGCAGTTGCGGTCAACCACCACCACATCATTGGGCGCCACCGTGTGGTGCCAGACCATTTTGTTGCTGGTGCTGGTACCGTTGGTAACGAAGAAGCAGTGATCCGCGTTGAAAATGCGTGCGGCATTGCGCTCGCTCTTGCCGATGGCACCGTCATGGTCGAGCAATTGCCCCAGCTCTTCCACGGCGTTGCAGACGTCAGCGCGCAGCATGTTCTCACCGTAAAACTGGTGGTACATCTGCCCGACCGGGCTTTTCAAAAAGGCAACACCGCCCGAATGCCCCGGGCAGTGCCATGAGTACGATCCGTTCTCCGCGTAGTCGAGCAAGGCCTTGAAGAACGGCGGCTGCACGCCTTCGAGGTAGCTTTTGGCTTCACGAATGATGTGGCGCGCTACGAACTCGGGCGTGTCCTCGAACATGTGAATGAAGCCGTGCAACTCACGCAGGATGTCGTTGGGCAGATGGCGCGATGTCTTGGTCTCGCCATAGATGTAGATCGGCACGTCCAGGTTCTTGCGTCGCACCTCTTCGATGAAATGGCGCAGGTTCAGCACGGCCGGGTCCAGATCAGGGCCGGGCGTGAACTCTTCATCGTCAATCGACAGGATGAACGCGCTGGCGCGGCTCTGTTGCTGCGCGAACTGGCTCAAATCGCCATAGCTGGTAACACCCAAAACCTGGAATCCTTCAGTTTCAATGGCCTGGGCCAGCGCACGGATTCCCAGACCCGATGTATTTTCGGAGCGGAAATCTTCGTCAATGATGACAATCGGGAATCTGAATTTCATGGTGTGCGCCAGCAGTATCTGGAAAAATTGCGAAACAGGCGCGAAGTGTAAGGAGTTCTCATGACTGATCCTTTGCGCCAGCCGTTATTTGCCGCAGAATGTGGTGACAGAAACACACATGAGGCTGATATGGCACAAAGTTCGATCTGGTGGGTGCTGGCGGGAGCCGTCGTTGCACTGGAACTTCTGAGCGGCACGTTTTACCTGCTCATGCTGTCGCTGGGCCTGGTTGGGGCGGCCCTGGCCGCACATCTGGGTGCCTCGATCACGGTGCAGTTGGTGGTGGCAGCCGTGGTTGGCGGTGGCTTTGTGCTGGGGTGGCGCCGCTACAAGCAACAAAGGCCTTCAGCGCTACCCGCCAGTGAGAACCGGGACGTCAATCTGGACGTTGGTGAAACAGTGCTGGTGGACGCATGGAATTTCGATGGGACCGGTTCGGTCAGGTACCGCGGCGCCAACTGGAATGTCTGTTTGGCCACAGGGGCAAGTCCGGCACCCGGACTGCATCAGATTGTGGAAGTCATTGGCAGTCGCCTGGTGCTTCGTAAATTGTGAAAGTTTGCCTTCGGGCGCAATGGGGGAATCAAATGGAAATCGCCGTCATACTGCTCGTCATCGTCGCTGTCTTTATCACGCAGTCGGTCAAGGTCGTACCCCAGCAGCACGCCTGGGTGGTAGAGCGCCTCGGAAAGTACAACGGCACGCTGACGCCGGGCCTTAGCTTTTTGATGCCGTTCATCGACAAGGTGGCCTACAAACACGTGCTCAAGGAAATTCCGCTCGACATCGCAAGCCAGGTCTGCATCACCCGCGACAACACCCAGTTACAGGTGGACGGCATCCTGTATTTCCAGGTGACGGACGCCATGCGCGCCAGCTACGGCTCCAGCAACTACATCACGGCGATCTCCCAGCTGGCGCAAACCTCGCTGCGCTCGGTGATAGGCAAACTCGAACTCGACAAGACATTTGAGGAACGCGACATCATCAATGCCCAGGTGGTTCAGGCGATTGACGAAGCAGCGCTGAACTGGGGCGTCAAGGTTTTGCGTTATGAAATCAAGGACCTGACGCCGCCCAAGGAAATTCTGCACGCCATGCAGCAGCAGATCACCGCCGAGCGCGAAAAACGTGCGCTGATTGCAGCATCGGAAGGTCGTCGGCAGGAGCAGATCAATATCGCCACCGGTGAACGCGAAGCCTTCATTCAGCGCTCCGAAGGCGAAAAACAGGCCGTCATCAACAAGGCCCAGGGCGAGGCCCAGTCCATCAAGGCCGTCGCCGAAGCCACGGCGCAGGCCATTTCCGCCATTGCCGCAGCCATTCGTCAGCCCGGTGGCGCCGAGGCGGTGCAACTCAAGATTGCGGAAAAAGCGGTGGATGCGTACTCACGCGTGGCCGCCAGCGCCAGCACGACCCTGGTTGTGCCCAGCAATATGACCGAGGTTTCGACGCTGATTGCCTCGGCCATGAAGATGGTGCAAGCGCAGCGCCCGTAATCGTTTGGCGTCGCTGGCCGGCAACTAATTAGACAATTCATCTGACTAACACACCACTCAGACTGTCTAATTGACGAGATGTAGACAGACTGAATCGGTTCCGTATTCACATGAGGTAGCCAGCTTTGTTTGTTGAATTTACAACACAATTCAAAACTTCCATATCAAAATTAGCTGGGCGCTTGACTGGACAGTCCAAATAGATAATGATTGAACTGTATAAATAAATTGACTGTAGTTATACAGTTCAAATATCATGTTGAGCAGTCTCGAACTATTGCAACAAACCGGCATTTCGCGCGCAACCTTGCACAACTACATTGCGCTTGGCTTGCTGCCAAAGCCCGACGTGCGAAACCCGGGTGACGATCCGAGCACCCGCGCTCGCCAGATCGGTTACTTCCCTGAGGAGGTGCTGGAGCGAATCGAGCGAATCAAGGCGCTGAAAAAGGACGGAGTTGCAATGGCCGACATTGCCCGTCATCTGTCGCCTGCACTCAAAACCAGCGACGCCGCATCGGTCACCCCAACATCGGCGCCGGATAAAGATGATTCCAAAGGCAGCGATGTCTTGACAAAGTTACCAACGCCCCGATCGGCACCAAGCCCCGCTGCCGCTGAAACCGGACCTCTGCGACTGACTGTCGACAAACTGCCATGCCCGGCCTACATGTTGAACTACAACCTGGAGTTGACCTGGTACAACGAAGAAGCCCGGACGACGCTGCTGGGAACATTTGAAAAGCTGCCAGCCGACACCAAGGAACGCGGTGTGATTGGGTTTTTTTTCAACGGGCGTTACGGAACAAGCCGAAAGAATCTCGATTCGCTCATCGAATTGCACCAACAGATGGGACGTGTACGAAC
>CAITXW010000372.1 GCA_903896425.1 uncultured beta proteobacterium
AAACCGGCGTGGTCGATGGCACCGAGAACCCGATCTCGAACTTCTACACCCAGAAAATGCATGAAGTGCAAAAGTACCTCTCGATCACCAACCACGGCTACCTCGGCTATGCCGTCATCGCCAACAAGAAATTCTGGGACGGCTTGCCCGCTGACGTGCGTGGCCAGTTGGAACAAGCGATGAAGGAAGCCACTGTTTATGCCAACCAGATTGCACAAGAAGAAAATGACAAGTCTCTAGCCGGCGTAAAAGCCAGCGGCAAGACCACGGTTTACGTGCCCAGCAAGGAAGAACGTTTGGCTCTGAAGAAAGCCATGGCCTCGGTGCACATCAAGATGGCAGACCGTGTCGGCAAGGAAACACTCCAGGAGTTCTACAAGGCCACCGGCTTTGACCCCACCAAGCTTTAAGTTTCACCGTCATTGCGAGGAGTGTAACGACGTGGCAATCCACCAAGTGCGGGGCCATGGATTGCCGCGCTACGCTCGCAATGACGAAATTTGATCCGCGTCCAATATCTTCGTAATTTCCATTTTCCATGACACTGTGTCGGAGTTCAAATCATGAAGTTTCTTGATCACCTGGAAGAGTGGCTGGTCACCTTCCTGATGGCGGCGGCAACGCTGATCATCTTTGTTGCAGTGGTGCATCGTTACGCCGCCGGTTTAGCCATACCCGGCGTGCAAGACTGGCTACTCTCGTTGAACTTCGGTTGGGCGCAGGAGCTGACCATCATCATGTTTGTCTGGATGTGCAAGTTTGGCGCCGCCTACGGTGTGCGCACCGGTATTCACGTTGGTGTTGACGTGTTGATCAACCGTTTGAACGACAAGATGCGCGCCAAGTTCATCATTTTCGGCTTGTGCGCGGGCGCCCTGTTCACCGGCATTGTGGTGGTCCTGGCGACCGGCTTTGTCTGGGACAACGGCGCGCATCACGCCTGGTTCAACCTGCTCGGCTTGCCGCTGGACGGCATTCCCGAGGGGCCGACCACACCCGACCTGGAGTGGCCTACCTGGATGGTTTACAGCGCCGTGCCGCTGGGTAGCTGTCTGATGTGTTTTCGTTTCCTGCAAGTGATGGTCACTTTTATCAAGACCGGCGAACTGCCGCATCATGACCAAGGCCATGTGGATGGCCTTGAAGCAGTAGTGCCGCCGCTTGACATCAACCCCTATGCCATGAAGGACAACCTGCACCCGGATGAGGCACCCGAGAGCCAAGGAGACGCAAAATGAACGCCTCCATCATCTTCGTGCTGTTGATCGTGCTCATGCTCACGGGCATGCCGATCTCCATTTCTCTGGGTCTGACGGTTCTGACCTTTCTGTTTGGCTTTACCCAGGTGCCTCTGGAGTCGGTGGCACTCAAGCTGTTTACCGGCATCGAAAAGTTCGAGATCATGGCGATCCCGTTCTTCATCCTGGCCGGTAATTTTCTGACCCATGGCGGCGTCGCAAAACGCATGATCAACTTTGCCTCCAGCATGGTCGGCCACTGGTATGGCGGCCTGGGTCTGGCCGGTGTGCTGGCTTGTGCCCTGTTTGCTGCGGTGTCGGGCTCCTCACCGGCAACGGTGGTGGCGATTGGCTCGATCCTGATGCCCGCCATGGTCAGGGCTGGCTTTCCGAAAAGCTTTGGCGCCGGCGTCATCACTACCTCGGGCGCCTTGGGCATCCTGATTCCGCCCTCGATCGTGATGGTGATGTACTCGGTGGCCACCAATACTTCGGTCGGCTCCTTGTTCATGGCCGGTGTCGTGCCCGGCATCGCACTGGCCTGCGTGCTGGGCGGCGTCACCTGGTACCGGGCGCGCAAGTTCAACTACCCTCGCCTGCCCAAAGCCACTTGGGCCGAACGCTTCACAGCCTTCAAGACCTCGGCCTGGGGCTTGCTGCTGATTGTGATCGTGATGGGCGGCATCTATACCGGCCTGTTCACGCCGACCGAAGCGGCGGCCATGAGCGCGGTCTATGCCTTCGTGGTGGCGGTATTTGTCTATAAGGATATGAAGCTCAAGGACGTGCCGCGGGTGCTTCTCAATTCGGCCAATATGTCGGCGATGTTGCTCTACATCATCACCAACGCCGTG
>CAITXW010000373.1 GCA_903896425.1 uncultured beta proteobacterium
CCAACCGAAATGTTCGAGACCGTCATCAACATCAAGCCCGAGTCCGAGTGGCGCGCCGGTCTGAATATCGACAAGCTGATCGCCGAGATGGACAAGGCGCTGCAGTTCCCCGGTGTTGCGAATTCGTGGACGATGCCGATCAAGGCGCGCACCGACATGCTCTCCACCGGCATCCGCACGCCGATCGGCATCAAGGTCTTCGGCAAAGATCTCAATGAGATGGAAAAGCTGGCGCGCCAGATTGAGACCGTGGTGAAGGCCGTACCCGGCACCACCAGCGCTTTTGCCGAACGCCTGACCGGCGGCTTTTACCTTGACATCGAACCGGACCGCACGCAACTGGCACGCTACGGCCTCGGTGTGGGCGACCTGCTTGATGTCGTTGGCACTGCACTCGGTGGCGAGATGGTGACAACAACGGTCGAAGGCCGCGAGCGCTTCGGCGTGACGGTGCGCTATCCGCGCGAACTGCGCAGCGACCCGCAGCAGATTGCACGCGAAGTGCTGATACCCACGATGGACGGCGCCATGATTCCGCTCGGTCAAGTGGCCAAGGTGCTGATCACCAAAGGCGCACCGGGCATCCGCACCGAGAACGCGCTGCTGTCGGCCTACATCTACGTCGACATCCGGGAGCGTGACATCGGCGGCTATGTCGCCGACGCGAAGAAGGCAGTCGCTGCGCAAGTGAAATTTCCGAGCGGTTACTACGTGACCTGGAGCGGCCAGTTCGAGTACATGGAACAAGCCATCGAAAAGATGAAAGTCGTGATCCCGGTAACGCTGCTCATCATCTTCCTGCTGCTGTACCTCAACTTCCGGCGCATCACCGAGACCCTGATCGTGATGCTCTCGGTGCCGTTTGCGCTGGTCGGCGGCGTCTGGTTGATGTGGCTGCTGGGCTACAACCTGTCGGTGGCAGTAGCGGTGGGCTTCATCGCGCTCGCTGGCGTGGCGGCCGAGACCGGCGTCATCATGCTGATCTACCTCGATCACGCCTGGGAAGCGATCAAGACCCAATGCCGCGCAGCCGGTCGCGCGCCCACGGTGGCCGATCTGTACGCAGCGGTGATGGAAGGCGCCGTCGAGCGCGTGCGGCCCAAGATGATGACGGTGGTCGCCATCATGGCCGGCCTCTTGCCCATCATGTGGGGCACCGGCACCGGCTCCGAAGTCATGAGCCGTATCGCCGCGCCCATGGTCGGCGGCATGCTCTCGTCCACCGTGCTGACGCTGGCCGTGATCCCGGCGATCTATGCGCTGGTCAAGCAGTGGCGGTTGGCGCGCGGGCTGGAGCGCTGATTTGTCATTCGGGCGAAATCTGGAATCCAGACCAAGTAGGGCAAACCAATAAGAAAAACGGGGTCAGAGTTCTTGCGCCTCTTCATCAATGGGTGGATTTGAGGCCGATTGATGGCGCAGGTTTGCGTTGCTATCCCTCAATCAGTGAGGTGCGCTCGTCAAATACAGACACCTTGCAGTCATTCACCGTTGCGCTCAGTTGGC
>CAITXW010000374.1 GCA_903896425.1 uncultured beta proteobacterium
CGTTTTTTGCCAAGTCGATGCCAATTGTTGTAACCTTCATGTCGGACGCTCCTTCTCGTTGAAGTGGTTGTTGAGATATCCACTTTGGCACATTGATGCCGGTTAGAGGTGGGGCGTCCATCCCATTGGGCCCCGACCCGCAATCCATGCGACAAAGTGCAAGCATGCCTCGGATCGGGTTCCGGGGCAGGCCCTTTATGACAGCAAGGCCTGGGCGAATTCGCGGGCATTGAAGGTTTCGAGGTCTTCGAGCTTTTCGCCCACGCCGATGAAGTAAACCGGCACCGGCCGCTCACGTGCGATGGCGGCCAGCACGCCGCCTTTGGCCGTACCGTCGAGCTTGGTGATGATCAGACCGGTCAGCGTCAGCGCGTCGTCAAAGGTCTTCACCTGCGCCAGCGCGTTTTGTCCGGTATTGCCGTCGATCACCAGCAGGATTTCGTGCGGTGCCGTGTCCATCGCCTTTTGCACCACGCGTTTGATTTTTTTCAGCTCTTCCATCAGGTGCAACTGGGTCGGCAGGCGCCCCGCTGTGTCGACCAGCACCACGTCTTTGCCGCGTGCCTTGCCGGCGCTGACCGCGTCGAAACTCACGGCCGCCGGGTCGCCGCCTTCCTGGCTGATGATTTCTACCGGGATGCCGCTGAAGTCGGCGCCGCTGCCGGCGCGCGTCGCCCAGACGCTGAGTTGTTCGCGTGCTGCGGCGCGAAATGTGTCGGCTGCCGCCAGCAGCACGGTGGCGCCGTCGTCCGACAGATGGCGCGCGAGCTTGCCGATCGAGGTTGTCTTGCCCGCGCCGTTGACGCCGGTGACCATGATTACGGTTGGCTTGTGCTGTCCGATCACCAGCGGTTTTTCCAGCGCGGCCAGCAGTTCGGCAAGGGCGTCGATCAGCAAGGCCTTGACGGCCGCTGGCTCGTTTATCTTTGCCTCCTTGACGCGACGCTTGAGGTCGTCGAGCAGGAACTGCGTGGCTTTGACGCCGCTGTCGGCCATAAGGAGTGCCGATTCGAGGTCTTCGTAGAGGGCGTCGTCGATGCGCGTGCCGGTAAAGACGGTGGCGATGCCTGCGCCAGTCTTGCGCAGGCCGTTCGTGAGCTTGGCAAGCCAGCTGGTTCGTCCCGGGCGCTCAGGCGCCGCTGCCGGCGGTTCGTTGGCGACTGCGATAGGTACTTCGACGCTTGGCGGAGCTGACGTTGCGGGGGTGGATTTTTTTTTGAAAAAACTGAACATTGAATCGCTTCGTGGAGTCCCTGCATTCTATGAAACTGCCCACGAAACAATAGGGCATGCGTTGCTTGCCCTGTTTCTACATCGCTCAGCGGCTATTGCGTGATGGCCACCAGCACGCTACACGGTGCGTGTTCGATCAGGGTCTTTGAAATCGAACCGCGCCACCAGCGTGCCGCCCAGCTGTCGAGGTGCTTGTGACCGACCACGATCAAATCGGCCGAGATTTTTCTGGCGTACTTGGTGATCTCGTCCACGGTTTCTCCGACCAGCACCTCACCCTTAGCCTTGCGACCGGCTGCGGCCAACTGCGCAATGCCCGCGTCGAGTACCGCTTGCATCGCTACCTTGTCGCGCTCCATGAGGTGCGGGTCATAGACACCGACACCCATTCCCATCACATCCATGTTGAGCGGCATTACGGCCACCAGGGTCAGATCCGATTGCGCCCATTGCGCCAGGTCCTGGCAGTCGAGCAGGGCGCGTTGCCCGCTCACAGATCCGTCATAGGCCAGCAAGATTTGTTTGTACATGATGCACTCCTGTTTTTGCGCAAGCGGTTCAGTCGGACGCATGTTAAGCATAGACCCTGTGTCGGGTCGACGCAAGCGGCATAACCTGGGTTAAGCTGTGCCGATGAAGCAAAAAAAATCACCAGTTGCGGCTCGCCCAGCGCGCCCTGCGCGAGCGGTTCGCGTGCAGACCCATGAAGTGCGCATCATCGGCGGACAGTGGAAGCGCACCCGGTTGGCGGTGGTGGATCATCCAGGCTTGCGCCCGACCCCCGACCGTGTGCGCGAAACCCTGTTCAACTGGCTCGGTCAGGACCTCGGTGGCTGGCGCTGCATCGATGTCTTCGCTGGTACCGGTGCGCTGGGCTTCGAGGCGGCTTCGCGCGGCGCGAAGGCGGTTTTGTTGGTGGAGCAGGACACAGCCCTGGTGCTGCAGCTCAAGCGCGTTCAGACGCAGTTGCAAGCCACTGCCACCGACATCGTGCGCGGAGATGGCATCGCCGCCCTGCGGCATCTGGCAGTCGACAGCATGGACGCTGTTTTTCTCGACCCGCCCTTCGATTCGCCGCTGTTTGAGCCCGCGCTGCAGGCAGCCGGGCGTGTCGTGGCGCCGGACGGCTTTGTCTACCTCGAAGCACCGAAGCAGTGGAGCGACGTCGACTTGGAGAGCATCGGCTTGCAGGTGCACCGGCACCTCAAGGCCGGCGCCGTGCACGCCCATTTGCTCAAGCGCCTGGCGCGCCAGACTGCATAATGAGACGCAGGTGAGCCCACGCAATGGCGGGCTTCAGGCATTACCCTCAACCGATTGATAGGCGAAACATGTCCCACAACGTGATTGCTGTTTACCCCGGTACTTTTGACCCCATCACCCGCGGCCATGAAGATGTGGTGCGCCGCGCGACCCAGTTGTTTGATCACGTCATCATGGCAGTGGCTGCCGGGCACCACAAAAAGGCCATGTTTTCGCTCGAAGAACGCATTGGCATGGCGCGTGAGGTGGTGAAGGATTACCCGCAGGTCGAGGTCGAAAGTTTTTCGGGCTTGTTACGTGACTTTGTTGTGGCGCGCGGTGCCAAGGCGATGGTGCGCGGCTTGCGCGCTGTCACCGACTTTGATTATGAATTTCAGCTCGCCGGCATGAACCGCAGCCTGATGCCGCAAGTGGAAACGGTGTTCCTGACGCCCAGTGACAAGTACCAGTTTATCTCCAGCACCTTTGTGCGGGAAATCGCTTCGCTTGGTGGCGAGGTCGACAAATTCGTATCACCCCTGGTCAATCAGCGTCTAATCGAGAAAGTCCGGCTACTCGGGCTGAACTAGCGTCAGCTGATTTAACCGAAATTGGAGGAAGAATGAAAATACTGTTACCCGTTGATGGATCCGAGGTCTCGTTGGATGCGGTTCGATGCGTGATTCGCATGGCCCGGGCCGGCCTTGAGGCCCGTGTGGTACTGGCCAACGTTCAGGAGAGCGCGAATCTCTATGAGCTGGTTGTGGCGCACGATCCGCAGGTGCTGGCTCAGGTCAGTGCTGCCGCTGGCGCACATACGCTGCTGCCAGCGCAGGCGTTGCTGGACGAGGCTGGTCTGTCCTATGAGTCTGAAGTTGCCTCCGGCGACCCGGCACACACCATCATCGACATCCTGGAGCGCTATGAGTGCGATCTGGTGGTCATGGGAGCCAGCGGCACCAGCGCCTTGCGCAGCGCCCTATTGGGCTCGGTATCGAACGAAGTGCTGCATGCAGCGCCGGTTCCGGTGATGATTGTCAAGGCCAGCGAAGCTTTGGCGCCTGAGGATGACGGGGACATCGAACCTTGAATGCTTGATGACCGAACTTATCCTGATTCGTCATGGGGAAACCGACTGGAACCGTGAACTGCGCTTTCAGGGGCAGGTTGATGTGCCGCTCAACGCCGTCGGCCATGAGCAGGCGCGCCGTCTGGGTCAGCGTCTGGCGGGCGAGGCCGCTGACCTGCTGGTTTGCAGTGACCTGATCCGCACGCAGCAGACCGCCCAGCCGATTCGAGAGCAAAGCCTGGGTTTGTTGTCGCAGGGTGGCAGCGTGCTCAACCCGGGTTTGCGCGAGCAGAACTTTGGCGCTGTCGATGGCATGCGGGTTAACGACATTCAGGCGCAGTACCCCGATGCCTGGGCGCAGTGGCGGCGTTTTGACGCTGACTACGCATTCGATGGTGGCGAGAGCACAAGTGACTTTCATGCCCGCGTGCTGGCTGCCGTGCGCGCGCTGGCGCTGGCGCATGCGCACAAGACGCTGGTGCTGGTGACGCACGGCGGTGTGCTGGACATGATTTACCGCACGGCGCGCGCGCTGCCGCTGTCGGGACCGCGCCAGAGCGAGATCCCCAACGCCGGTTTGAACCGTGTGCGCATCGCCGGAGACGCGATCGAAATCCTGCGCTGGGCCGACACGCAGCATCTGGCCAACATGCCGGCGCAGCCCATCTACGACCAGGTTGCCCTAGTCCGGTAAGTGCTCTTGCTGGCCACCCAAAGCAGTGGGGCGGTCCAATTTTCTCTGCTAGTATCAGAAAAACACGAGATTCATCGATTGGATAGGGGATTCAACACCATGGCCTGTTGTGGCTATTCCTACGCTGGTGCATGGCCGCAGTGCGGCGGTGCGCGCTTCAGTCCTGAACCAAGAGACGATTTTCCATGTCGGCCAATCTAGGCTTGATCCAGCGCTGTGCCCAGTATTGGACTGGTGCGGGCGTGCTGTTGCCGGAGCAGCGCCGCGTACGCCGCGTCATGCTGGCAGCCAGCCTGATCGTGCTGATCGTTGGTCTGGTGTACGGTGGGGCCAATGCCTCGCGCGGCGAATGGGTACTCGTTGCTCTCGATGTGCTGTTTGTGCTGGCCGCGCTGGCGCTGAATTGGAGCAGTCGGCTTGGCGCTGCTGCTGTCGTGCCGTTTGGCATTTTGCTTGGCGTCATGGACGTGTTCGTCTATTTTTATGATGCGCCAAGCGCGCAGTTGCCGCGCACCGCGCATCTGTATTTGTTGCCCCTGGGTATCAGTGCCTGGTTTGGCCTTCGTAATGAAGATACATGGTTGCGCCATGGCATGGTGATGGCCTGCTTGCTGTCTTTTGTCCTGCTGACCATCGACCCGGGGTTGCCACTCGTAAGTCGCAGCTTGCCCGACGATGTGCACCATCTCACGGTCTGGACTGACCCGATTGTGGTCATGGTCATTGTGTACGCCTTGCTTTACCTGATGCAAAACGACGCGGTTGGGCGATCAAAACTTGAGGCCGAACTGCGTACTGCATTGGCGCAGCAGGAGTTCGAATTGCACTACCAGCCTCAGGTCGATGCGCAGGGTTACATCGTCGGCGCCGAGGCTCTGCTTCGCTGGCTGCACCCGCGTCGAGGCCTGGTCCCACCGGATGAGTTCATTGGGCTGGCAGAGGAGACCGGCATGATCCTGGCGATTGGACGTTGGGCACTTGAAGTGGCCTGCGCTCAGCTACAGGTCTGGAGCAATTACAACGCAACGCGGCATCTCAGTCTGGCGGTCAACATCAGCCAGCATCAGTTTCGGCAAGACAGTTTCGTCGCTCAGGTGCTGGCGCTGGTGGAGCGCTACAACATCAATCCCAAATTGCTGGAGTTGGAGGTGACGGAAACCATGCTGGCCAGTGATATTCAGGACATCATTGAGAAAATGTCGGCACTGCGCCAGCATGGCATCAAGTTTTCACTGGATGACTTCGGCACCGGTTATTCATCGCTGAATTACCTTAAACGACTGCCCTTGGACAAGCTCAAGATCGACAAGTCTTTTGTGCGTGATGTGGTGACCGATCCGAACGATGCAGCCATTGCTCGCACGGTGGTGACGTTGGGCCTGAGTCTGGATCTGAAGGTGGTTGCCGAAGGCGTCGAGAACGAGGGTCAGCGCAAGTTTCTGTTGGATCAGGGTTGCGAGTTGTTTCAGGGTTATTTGTACAGCCCGGCGCTGCCGGTTTCGGCCTTCAATGCCTATTTGTTAAAACAGAATTCGGCGTCGCGGGCGCTGCACAGTTGAGCCGTGACTATCCGTTGGGCGGCTGTGGCCATGCGCGCTGCGGTTCGCGCAGCAATTCAAAAGCATGCGCGACCTGCAACACGCCCAGATCATCAAAACGCCGGCCCGCAATCTGCAGACCGATGGGCAAGTCGTCCTGGGTGTAGCCACAGTTGATTGACGCCGCAGGTTGCTCGGACATGTTGTAGGGCACGGTGAAGGCGATGTGTTCAAGTGGGCGCAGTGGGTCATTGGTCGGTGCTGGCAACTCGGCTGCAAAAGCTGGCATCGGCGAGGTGGGCGAGAGCACAAAGTCAAAGGGCTGGCAGGCCCGCACCGTAGCCACACGCGTGTTATGAAACTGGCTGAATGCGGCAAACGCCTGCGGTCCGCTCATGCCAGCCGCACTATCGGCCCAATGCTGGATGTAGGGCAGTACGCTGGCCTTCTTCTCGGGCGCCAGAGCTGCCAGATCGATCTGTGAGCGCAGTCGCCAGGCGTGGTCCATGCCGTCGAGCATGGCCGGCGTGAGAAACGGCTTCATGGGTTCGACGATGGCGCCAGCCTGCTCAAAAATCCTGGCGGCGCGTTTGACGGCAGCCAGCACCTCTGGCTCTGCCACCAGCCCGCAGCCGGCATCGAGTAAAAGGCCAATGCGCAGCCCACGCAGGATGCCCGCGCCCTGATCAAACTTGTTCCAGGCGATCGGCTGGTACGGCAGGCTCATGCTGTCACGTGCATCGGGCAGCGACAGCACCTGCATCATCAGCGCGGCATCGGCCACGCTGCGTGTCATGGGGCCCGCGGCCCGACCGGTGTAGGGCGGATCAATCGGAATACGGCCCAAGCTGGGTTTCAGGCTGAAAATGCCGCACCAACCGGCGGGCAGGCGCAGCGAGCCGCCGATGTCGGTTCCAATGTGCAGCGGACCGTAGCCGGCTGCTGCAGCCGCAGCGCCGCCGGCACTGGAGCCACCTGGGGTCTTGCTGAGATCCCAGGGGTTGCGTGCCAGGGCGTGAAAGCTCGACAGACCGCTGGAGAGCATGCCGTAGTCGGGCATGGTGGTCTTGCAGACCATGACGGCGCCAGCGTCAAACAATCGCGCTGCCGGCGGCGCGTTGGCGACTGCTGGGGTCAGGGCCGTGGCCCGTGTGCCCAGTGGGACCGGGTCACCGCGCGTGGCGATGTTTTCCTTGATCGTGACCGGCACACCGTCGAGCACGCCGCAGGGTTGGCCGTCGTGCCAGCGCGCTGCGCTGGCGCGCGCCTGTTCCAGTGCCAGCTCGGGCCGCAACAGGTAGCTCGCGTGCAAATGCGGCTCCCAGCGTGCGATGTGGTCCAGCACCGCCTGCGTGACATCGACCGGCGAGAATGCGCCGCTGCGGTAGCCAGTGAGTAGCGCATGGGCGCCGAGTTCGTGCAGCTTCACGATCCGGACCGCGCCCGGCGTTTGTTGAAAAATAATGACATGTCTTCTCTCAGGCCTTTGGGCTTGTTGTGCAATGCTGGCTTGGCCCGGTCGCCGATAATTTGGGCCATGTGGAACAAGCTTGATACTTTAGACGATGCTGTGGATGGTAAACCTGGATTCGGCAGTTGACCGCTCATCTTTGCCAGTAGGTGCTTATGAAAACAGACTATTTCAGCGTTTTCGGGATTGACCAGTTGGGTGACAGCGCTACGCACCCGATTGAGCCACTGGCAACGCGTCTGGGGGCGTTGCTTCTCCTTGCAGGCAGTAGCCTGCGTCGTCGGCGCGCCTACCCAGTCACGCCGCCAGCAGCCCACTCGGGCGCGTCCAACTGCCGAATCCAGGTTAAGCGATGGCCTTGATCATCACCGACGAGTGCATCAACTGCGACATCTGCGAACCTGAGTGCCCGAACCAGGCAATTTTTCTTGGGCCCGAAATCTACGAAATCGACCCCGCCAAATGCACTGAATGCGTCGGTCATTTCGAAGAAGCCCAGTGCGTCCAGGTCTGTCCGGTGGCCTGCATTCCGGTGAACCCGCAGTGGGTGGAGAGCCGCGAGACGCTGTGGCAAAAATACCGGCGTCTGCAGGCCGAGGCTAAATCCGTGCCGGGTGCCGGTTAGGTTTCGGACACGCGCAAGGCTGCTCTCAGGACGGGCTGGATGCCTTGCTGGCAGGTTTGATAACGGTGGCCTTTTTTGTGATCGGCGAACGCGCCACCAGCGTGTCAGCATCTTTCTTTTTCTTCTTCTTCAATTCGCTCTTGCGCGGCTTGCTGGCGCTGGCAGCCTTGGCCGGTGCCTTGGGCGTGTTGGCCGCAAGATCTGCCTTTTCCTGTTGCAGACGCGCCGTTTCCATGGCGGCGGCGGTGCGGGCATCGCGCGCCGCTGCCTGGTCGGCTTGTGCCTTTTGCTCACGCGTGCGCTGGTCCGCGTTGATAACCGTTGCATTCGGACACGGCAATTGGCTGTAGGTGGTGCCGCATTTGTAGACGGTTTGCGCCACGACGCCAGTCGACAACAGGCCGGCGGCGATCAGGAACAGCGTTTCAAGGCGAGCGAGTCTCATGTTGATTCTCCCTGCTGACAGATGGTGCCGCCGCTGTATCCGGTTCGGCCGGTTTTTCTGGGCGGGGTGGTTTCGGGCGTGGCGGTTTGCTGGTGTGAACCAGCATCGTGGCTTTGTCCATTTCGCCGGCCAGCAGGTGCGGCAGGGCTTTGAGTGCGCGCGTTATGCTTTGATCGATGGCGACGCGGTGATCGAGAGAGGGTTTCTTCAGTACCCAGTTCACGACATCGGACTTGTCGCCCGGATGGCCCACGCCCAGGCGCAAGCGCCAGTAGGCATCGGTACCGAGTTGGGCGTGGATGTCGCGCAAGCCGTTGTGCCCGGCGTGGCTGCCGCCGAGCTTGAGCTTGGCCTCGCCCGGAACAATATCGAGTTCGTCGTGCGCTACCAGAATCTCCTGCGGCTCGATCTTGAAGAACCGCGCCAGGGCGGCGACCGACTTGCCGCACAGGTTCATGAAGGTCTGCGGTTTGAGCAGCCACACAGTCTGGCCATTCACCGTTGTTCGGCCCACATGGCCGTGGTAGGACTTGTCCATGACCGGCACGACCTTGAGTGTGCGGGCCACTTCGTCGAGCCACCAGAAACCGGCGTTATGGCGGGTCTGTTCATAGTCAGGGCCGGGGTTGCCCAGGCCGACAAAAAGCTTGATCATTTTGGCCCGGTTTGGTTGGCAAATGGTTGGCGCTGCATAGCGGGGACAGTGTAACCGTCCGGGCAAAAAAATGGCCCACCGAGGTGGGCCATTCGTGTGACGCTACCAGCGTCCAGATTACTTCTTCTTTGCGGCAGGGGCCTTTGCGGCGGGGGCCTTGCCCGCAGGGGCCTTGGCCGCTGCTGCGGCCTTGCCGGCAGCTGCTGCTGTTGCGGCGGCTGTGGGTGCAGCGGCAGCCGGTGCGGCGCCATCTGCGGCCGGTGCTTCTTCTGCCGTAGCGGCAGAAATAACCACCACCGAAACCAGAACCGGGTTGTTCTTGCCGTGGGTGACGGCTGTCACACCCTTGGGCATGACCACGTCGGCCAGGTGCAGCGAAGCGCCCTTCTTGAGGCCGCTCAAATCGACCGCGATGAATTCAGGCAGATCGGCTGGCAGACACATCACTTCGATTTCGGTCACCACGTGGTTGGCGATACAACCTTCAGTCTTCACTGCTGGCGAATTCTCATCACCGCTGTAATGCAGTGGCACCTTCATGTGCAGTTTGGTGTTGGCGTCAACGCGCTGGAAGTCGATGTGCAGGATCAACTGCTTGAACGGGTGCATTTGCACGTCGCGCAACAGAACCTTGCTGACCTTGCCGTCAATTTCCATGTCCAGAACGGTGGAATGGAAGGCTTCCTTCTTCAAGGTGTGCCAGAGGGCGTTGTGGTCGATCTCGATTTGCTGGGCTTCCGTAGTGCCCCCGTAAACGATACCGGGCGTGCGACCGGCGATGCGGAGACGGCGGCTCGCACCCGTGCCCTGCTTTGCGCGCTCAAAAGCGACGAATTTCATAGTTTCACTCCATAAGAAGTCCACCGCGACCAGTGTGACTCCGGTTTAAAAAAGCCTGCGCTGCCCAATGCACGGCGTCGCAAGCCCACTTTTGCCCGAACCGAAAAAACCTAGAAAAGGTTCTCCTGGTCCGAGAACAAACTCATGACGGATTCGCCCTTGGCGATGCGCTGGATCGTCTCGGCGATCAGCGGTGCCACGGTCAACTGCCTGATTTTTTTGCAGGCTATCGCCGCCTGGCTCAGCGGAATGGTGTTGGTCACCACCACTTCGTCCAGGGCCGTTCCGTTGGTGATGCGCTCGATCGCAGGGCCCGAAAAAATCGGGTGTGTGCAATAAGCGTAAACCTTGTTGGCGCCGCGCGCCTTCAAGACCTCGGCCGCCTTGACCAGGGTGCCTGCCGTATCAATCATGTCGTCCATGATGACGCAGTTGCGCCCGTCGATCTCGCCGATCACGTGCATCACTTCACTGACATTGGCCTTGGGCCGGCGTTTGTCGATGATGGCCAGGTCGCAGCCGAGTTGTTTGGCCAGGGCGCGTGCGCGCACCACACCGCCAACGTCGGGTGAAACCACGATCAGGTTTTCGTAGTTCTTTTGCCGCAAGTCGCCCAGCAGCACCGGCGAGGCGTAAATGTTGTCAACCGGGATATCGAAAAACCCCTGAATCTGGTCGGCGTGCAAGTCCATTGTCAGCACGCGCGCAACACCAACGGCCTGCAGCATGTTGGCCACCACCTTGGCCGAGATTGGCACGCGGCTTGAGCGTGGCCGGCGGTCCTGCCGGGCGTAACCAAAATAGGGGATAACGGCGCTGATGCGTTCAGCCGAGGCGCGCTTGAGCGCGTCGACCATGATCAGCAGTTCCATCAGGTTGTCGTTGGTCGGAGCACAAGTGGACTGCACCACGAAAACGTCGCGGGCGCGCACGTTTTGGTTGATCTCCACCGTCACTTCGCCGTCCGAGAAGCGTCCCACTGCCGCCGCACCCAGCGAAATGTTCAGGTGTTCGGCAATCTGCGCGGCCATTCCCGGGTTGGCGTTGCCGGTAAAAACCATGAAATCAGGGGGTTGGGGAGCCTGCATGAGTAATTTCCAGCGGTTGAGTGACCTTGTGCGCTTGGGCGCTTTGCGTATGCGGCACGTGCCCCACTTGCGTGGCGCACGACTGACGAATGGTTTGGCAGGGGAAGAAGGATTCGAACCTTCGCATGCTGGAATCAAAATCCAGTGCCTTAACCAACTTGGCGACTCCCCTACACGGGTTGATGGCTAAACACCATCAACCGATAAACTTTTGCTGCCTGCCCAGCCCGCCAGGGGATGAACAGCCAGACTGTTGCACAACCTCGCCTGGAGAGCGCCTGGCGCCTGTCCTGGTTCAAAGTTCTGCGACACCGGTGCAAATACCGCACTTCCAGAGCCTGTCATCCGGCCTTTGAGCCCGCGTACCGCAAGCCACTCAAGGGCTTGACTGACACCGGGGCAAAGTCTTTGTGCCACGCTCTGCAAATCGTTCCGGCCAAAACCGAAGGCATCTGCAACGAAGGCGCGAATTGTAGCAGTCTCACTGTCCCGTTTCAGGGACGGGTCCGAGAAAATCAGCTGCGTTTCGAGCCCCTGCTCTGGTTTGAGCACCAAAAACTGACCGGTTGGCACGGTGACGGGGGTGAGTTTTTCCCCGATGCCTTCGACCCAGGCATTGTGTCCGCCCAGAAAAAATGGCACATCGGCACCCAGACCCATGCCGATCTTGATCAATTCGTCCAGCGTCAGACCGAGTTTCCAAAGCCGGTTCAGTGCCAGCAGGGTCGAGGCCGCGTCGGACGAACCGCCGCCCATGCCGGCTTGCGCCGGGATGCGCTTTTCGATCGCGATGTGAACACCCAGCGGCGTGGCGCTGGCGGCTTTAAGGGCACGCGCGGCACGCACGATCAGATCGTCGGGCGGCAGAGCGACAGCAAGGTCTTCCCGGCTGATTTGGCCGTCAGCGCGCGACTCGAAGTGCAAGGTGTCGCACCAGTCAATCAGCATGAAGACCGACTGCATCAGGTGATAGCCGTCGCTGCGGCGCCCCGTGATGTGCAGAAACAGGTTGAGCTTGGCGGGCGCCGGGATGTCGTAGAGCGATTTCATGGCTCAAACAGCAGCGTGAGTTCGGTCGCTGGCGCCGGTTGCTGACGCCGGGCTGTGATGCGGCCGCTGGCGTATTGCGTCAGGTCGGCGCTCCAGCCGGCCAGCGTCATGTTCTCGCCGCGCAGCCAGGCGAACAGCGCCGCTACGGGCACTTCGGTACCGACGGCGCTGCGCAGCAGCGCGTCGAGTGATTCGAACTGGCGGACTTCGCCATCGCTGCGCAGGCTGGCAGACCCGGGTGACCAGGCGAGGGCGGCGGCAGTGTTGCCAAGCGGTGTCAGCAGCATCAGGGTACCGGCCACGGCACTGCCGCTGAGATCGAACCCGGCGCTGAAGGCGCGCGGTTCGGTTTCTGAGGCCAGCGCCTCGATACGCACGGCCAGCCGACCGCGCCAGGATTGAACCTCAGAGTCACGGGGCGCACTTGTTTGCGGCGCAACAGCGCAGCCGGCAATCAGCAAAACGGCACCGAGTGCCGCACAAACTGCCCTTGTGCGCCATGAGTTCACGGCTTGCCACGCAGGCGTTTGAGCGTCTCCTGCAAGGCCTCATTACCGGCATCGATGCGCTCGCCCTCCTTCCAGATGCTCAGTGCCTGATCGCGCCGGCCCAAGGTCCACAGCACCTCGCCCAGATGGGTTGCGATCTCGGCATCCGGTCTGGCTTTGAATGCAGTTTCGAGAATCTGCTGGGCTTGCGCCAGGTTGCCGCTGCGAAATTCAAGCCAGCCCAGGCTGTCTGTGATGAAAGGGTCGCCCGGTGCGAACGCCAGCGCCTTGAGGATCAGTTGCCGGGCTTCGGGTAGCCGCAGATTGCGATCAGCCAGCGAGTAGCCCAGCGCGTTGTAAGCGTGTGGTGAGTCCGGCTTGCCGGCGATGACCTGGCGCAGCAGGCGCTCCATTTCGTCAAGTCTGTCGAGTTTCTCGGCCAGCATGGCCAACTCATAGACCAGGTCCAGGTCGTCGGGTGTGCGTGCGCTGGTATCGGATAGCAGTTTGAAGGCGGCGAGGTATTGTTTGGCCTCGCGCAGCAACTGGGCTTCGGTGACAACTTTCAGTCGTGCATCCTGCTCTGTTTTTTCGGACTGGCTGCGAATCAGTTTTCGCGCCTCTTCGAGCTTGCCCTGGCGTGCCAGCAGCGTGGCCCGGCGCAACTGGACGTTGAGTTGTTCATCCGGGTTGTCGATGCGCTTGAGCCAGGTTTCGGCCTGAGTGAAATTCTTTTGCTGTTCCGCGATCTGTGCCAGCGAGTAGAAGGCCTGGACTAGCCCGCGCCTGCTTTCACCATGCGCTGCGCCGCTGTTCTTGACCGAGGCCAGTTCAACATAGCGCTTGAACGATTGTTCCGCCGCATTGAGTTGGCTGTCCTGCAACTCCAGCGCCCCCTTGAGCAGCCAGGCTGGCGCGTACTCGGGTTTCTCGGTGGTCACGATGGCAATTTGGGTGGCCGCCTGTTTGTTTTGCTGTGCGTCCAGCAGGGCGCGGGCGTACTCCAGACGGATTTCGGGCAGTGGCTTGCCTTCGATGTATTTCTTCACGATCGCTTCAGCCTGTGGCGTTTCGCGGCTCATCATTGTCAGCGCCAGCAGGGCGGCGGTTTCGTCCTTGGGGTCAAAGGTTTGTGCCTTGCGCGCTGCGTCCAGGGCGCCGGTGCGGTCATCTGCCTCCAGGCGCATGCGGGCGACCGTGGCCCAGGCAGAAGCGCCCAGCGTGGGTGAGACCAGGTAGTCGGCCAGCGCACGCTCAACCGTGATGGCAGCGATTTTTTTGTCGCCGGCGCGTGAGAAGTAGCGTGGTATCGCCATGAGCGCGCTGCTGCGGTCTTTGGCGTCGGCGCTGGACACTTCGCGTTTGATTGGCTCAAGCGTTTCGGAGATCCGGTTCAGGCCAATCAGTATCTGCAACACATAGCGATTGGCTTCTCTGGATCCGGGCAGTGCCTGGCGCCAGGCGCGCGCCGCTACCAGTGCGGAGTCACCGGAGCGGGCCTGCAGGGCCACTTCGACGGCGCGCTGGTAAAGCCGGGGATCATTCGTTTTTCGCGCTGCATCAAGCAGCAGTGCATAGGCGCTCCCAGCCTCGCCATCGCGGGCGTTGAGTTCGCCGATCAGGATTTCATAAAAGAGTTCGCCATCGAGCGCAGAACTCTGGGGGGTGACCGGTTTGACGGCGGCTGTTTGCGCGTTGGCGCCGAGCGCGCCAAGCAGCAGGACTGGAAGCAGGAAACGGAAGAAGCGCGGCATCAGACCATAATAATCCATGTCCGTTCAATTTTTCCGCAATGCCTGAATTACCCGAAGTCGAAGTCACGCGGCTGAGTTTTGCCAGCCGGATTGCCGGGGCCAGGGTCTTGTCGGTGCGCCTGGGCAAGGCCTTGCGCTGGCCGCTGGGCTGTGTGCCCGGGCGGTTGGCGGGGCGCACCGTGCTTGCAGTGCGCCGCCGCGGCAAATACCTGCTGATCGATCTGGACCAGGGCTTGCTGTTGCTGCACCTGGGCATGTCGGGCAGCCTCAACTTTGCCGCGCATTTGCCAGCGCCGGGTACGCACGATCATTTCGACATCGTGACCACGCAGGGCACGCTGCGCCTGAACGACCCGCGCCGCTTTGGCGCGGTGGTTTACGCGGACTCCGAAGATTCAGACGTCGCCCACAAACTGCTGGGACGGCTTGGTGTTGAACCCATGTCGGATGATTTTCAGGTTGACCTGTTTCATGCCGGCTTGAAGCGCCGCAAGGCTGCCATCAAGCAGGTGCTGCTCGCTGGTGACGTGGTGGTCGGGGTTGGCAACATCTACGCTTCCGAAGCCCTGTTCCTGGCCGGCATTCGCCCGACAGTGAGTGCGGCGCGCCTGAGTCGGCCGCGTGTGGCGCGGCTGCACGCGGGCATCCGCGACATCCTGGGACGGGCATTGAGCAGCGGTGGCAGCACGTTGCGCAATTTCTCCAACGCCAGCGGCGAGATCGGTCATTTCCAACTGGAAACGAGGGTTTACGCACGCGAGGGTCAGCCGTGCCGGGTTTGTGGCGCGGCGATCAAGTCGTTGCGCCAGGGACAGCGCTCGACCTTTTATTGCCCTGCCTGTCAGAAGGCATGACGATGCCACAGGATTTAGCCACCCGCGTGGTGCGCTGGCAGAAGGCGAGTGGGCGCAACGATTTGCCGTGGCAGAACACGCGGGATCCGTATCGCGTCTGGCTCTCCGAGATCATGCTCCAGCAGACGCAGGTGGCAACGGTGCGCGACTATTTTTTGCGTTTCCTGCAGCGCTTTGCCGACGTCGCTGCGCTGGCCGCAGCGCCGCAGGATGACGTGTTGGCCTTGTGGAGCGGCCTGGGTTACTACAGCCGTGCCCGCAACCTGCATCGCTGCGCCGAGCAGGTGATGGCGCTGCATGGCGGCGTCTTTCCCCGCAGCGCTGCTGTGCTGCAGACCTTGCCCGGCATCGGGCGCTCAACGGCGGGCGCCATCGCGGCGTTGTGCTTTGGGGAACGGGTGGCGATTCTGGATGGCAACGTGCGGCGCGTGCTCACGCGCGTACTCGGGTTCGATGGCGACCTGTCGATTGCGGCGCACCAGCAAAGGCTGTGGGAGCGAGCCGCGCTGCTGCTGCCAAATCGGGACCTGAACGAGACCATGCCGCGCTACACGCAGGGTCTGATGGACCTCGGTGCCAGTGTTTGCAGTGCGCGCAAGCCGGCCTGTGCCGACTGTCCCCTGTCAAAGCTGTGTGTGGCCTGCAAGCTTGGGCAAGCCGAGCGTTTTCCGGTGCGTACGCGTAAACAGAAGCGCAGCGCGCAGTCGCTCTGGCTGTTGTGGGCGCGGCGTCCCGATGGCAGTGTCTGGCTCGGCAAACGCCCGGTTCCCGGCGTCTGGGCCGGGCTCTACTGCTTTCCCCTGTTTGACAGCCGTGCGGCGCTCGATGCGGCGCTAACTGCACATGAGCGCATCGCAGCACATGATTTGCAGCCCTTTGTCCATGTGCTCACGCACAAGGATCTGCATCTGCACCCGGTTCAAGTGCAGTTGGTCAACAGTGATGTGAGTTGGGACCCCGGGCTCTGGGTTGGCGCCGACGCTTGGCCCAACTTGGGTCTGCCGGCGCCGGTCAGGAAATTGCTGGCTCAAACCTGACAGCTCAAGCCACCAATTCCCGGTGCCGCTTCAGGGTGACCCATTGCGCGCTAAACAGTTGGGTCAGTTGCTCGACCAGATAGACCGAGCGGTGCTGGCCACCGGTGCAGCCGATGGCTACCGTGACATAGCTGCGGTGGTCGCGTGCCAGCGCTTCGAGCCAGTGGGCCAGAAACTGTTCGATGTGCGCGAGCATCTGCGTGACATCGGGCTGTTGTTGCAGGAACTCCGCCACCGCCGCGTCGCGCCCGGTCAGCTGCCGCAGCTCGGGTTCGTAGTGCGGGTTGGGCAGCATGCGCACGTCAAAGACAAAGTCGGCGTCGCTCGGCACCCCGCGCTTGAAGGCAAACGATTCGAACACCAGCGTTAGTTGCTCGCCGGCAACTGAAATCAGTGACTTGACGTAAGCCTGCAACTGCGAGGGCCGGATGATGCTGGAGTCGATCAGGTGCGCGTTTTCGCGCAGCGGGGCCAGCAGTTCGCGCTCCAGCTCGATCGCGTCGACCAGGGCCCGGTGCAGGTTCTCATGCGAGGCATCAAAAGTCTTCTGTGACAGCGGATGCTTGCGCCGTGTTTCGGAGTAGCGGCGTACCAAGGTTTCGGTGGTGGCGTCCAGGAACAGCGATTTGATGTTGACGCCCTGCTCTTTGAGCAAGGCCAGTTGCCCCGGCACCAGGGGCAGGGCGGTGGCGTTGCGCGCGTCCATGGCGATGGCGACGCGGCTCGCATTGTGCTGGCGCTCGAGTTCGACAAAGGACAACAGCAGTTCCGGGGGCAGGTTGTCAACGCAGAAAAAACCGGTGTCCTCCAGCGCGTGCAAGGCCACCGATTTGCCGGAACCCGACATGCCGGTGATCAGAACAAGTTGCAGGTTCGAGTTTTGCAGTTGCATCGCATCAGTCCTGTAGTTGCAGCATTTCCCGGGCATGCGCCAAGGTCGTTTCGGACAGGCGCTCGCCACCGAGCATGCGGGCCACCTCGGCCTCGCGCTGTTGATCCCGCACTAGCGTGACCGAGCTCAGCGTGGTTTGGCCCTGCAGTTGCTTGCTCACCACCAGATGCTGGTCGGCACTGGCCGCCACCTGCGGCAAATGGGTCACGGCCAGTACTTGCCGATCAGCTCCGAGTTGTTTCATCAAACGCCCCACGGTTTGCGCGACAGCACCGCCGACGCCGGCGTCGATCTCATCAAAGATCAGCGTCTGTGCCGTACCGAGCTGGCTGGTGGTAACGGCAATGGCCAGCGCCAGGCGCGAGAGCTCGCCGCCAGAGGCGACCTTGCTCACCGGTCGCGGCGTGCTGCCGGCGTGCCCTGCCACCAGAAAGCTCACGTCGTCGAGCCCGCTTTGCATTGGCTGCGCTGCAGGGTCCAGCGCCACCTTGAACTGACCGCCCTGCATGCCCAACCCCTGCATCGCCTGCGTGATGGCTTGGGCCAGCAATGGTGCGCTCCTGGTTCGGGCTTTGGAGAGCTCGGCGGCCGCTGTCATATAGGCTTGCTGCGCCGCGTTTTGCGCCACTTGCAGGCCTTGCAGATCGGCGGCGGCGTTGAGTCTGTCAAGCTCCTGCTGCCAGGATTGCAGCAACTGAGGCAGCTCCCCCGGGTTGCGCTTGTAGCGCCGGGCCAGCGACAGCCACAGCGCCAGGCGCTCGTCGAGCTGACCCAGGCGTTGCGGATTGGGCTCGGTACGGTGCAGATAGCTGCGTAGCGCGTGTACCGTGTCTTCGACCTGTGCCAAGCTGGAGGACAAGACTTCAGCCAGTTCCCGGAACTGCGGCTCATGCTGCTCTTGCTGCTGCAAGCGCTGGCAGGCGCTGTGCAAGGCCGCCACGGCACTGTGCTCGTCGTCGTCGAGCGTTTGCAGCGCGCCCTGTGCGGCGTCGAGCAGCGCCTGGGCGTTGGCCAGGCGCGCGTGTTCGGTGTTTAGTGATTCCCACTCGTCGGCCATTGGCGCGAGCTTGGCGAGTTCGTCAATCTGCCAGGTCAGGCGCTCGCGCTCGCGCTGCAGCGACTCTTGCGCCGCCTGTGCTTGCGTCAGCTCGCTTTGTGCCTGGCGCCAGCCCTGCCAGCGTATTGCCAGCGCAACGGTGGAGACCCCGGCATAGGCGTCAAGCAGGCTGCGCACGGCGTCGGGCCGGGTCAGGCTTTGCCAGGCGTGCTGGCCGTGGATGTCGAGCAGTTGTTCGCCGAGTTCGCGCAACTGGGTGGCAGTGGCTGCGCTGGCGTTGATCCAGGCGCGGCTCTTACCCTGCAGGTCCACCGTGCGCCGCAGCAGCAGGCTTTCGCCCGCCTCAAAGCCGGCCGCGTCAAGCCAGGCCGCCAGTGCTGCGTTGCTGTCGAACTCGGCGCTGACCTCGGTGCGCTGCGCGCCTTCGCGGATCACGCCGACATCGGCGCGCCCGCCAGTGACCAGTTGCAGCGCATCGATCAGGATTGATTTGCCCGCGCCCGTCTCGCCCGTGAGGACGGTGAAGCCGCTTGCCAGATCAAGTTCGAGTTCGCGCACGATCACGAAATCGCGCAGGACGATGCGGCGCAGGCTCACGGCGATGTCACCCCTTCGTTCCAGTGCAGTTTCTGGCGCAGGGTGTCGAAGTAGGACCAGCCCTTGGGATGCAGAAAACGCACGTTGTGCTGCGAGCGCGTCACCACGATGCGGTCGCCGTGCAGCAGCGAGGCCAGCGACTGGGTGTCAAAACTGGCGCTGGCGTCACGCCCGGCTACGACCTCAATGACAATTTCGGTCGCATTGGGCAGCACGATGGGCCGGTTCGACAGCATGTGCGGCGCAATCGGCACCAGCACCCAGCCTGGCACCGAAGGATGCAGCAGCGGCCCGCCAGCCGAGAGTGAATAGGCGGTGGATCCGGTTGGCGTGGCGATGATCAGACCGTCGGCGCGCTGGCTTGCCACGAAACGGCCGTCAACCTCAACCTTGAGCTCGACCATGCCCGAGCTGGCGCCCCGGTTCACCACCACATCGTTCATGGCCAGCGCGTCGTAGACGCAGCGTCCGTCGCGCATGACCTTGGCCTGCATCATGCTGCGATGATCTTCCTCGTATTCGCCGCGCAGCATGGGGCCCAGCGACTGCTTGAAATTGTTGAATGGAATATCGGTGATGAAACCCAGGCGCCCCTGGTTGATGCCGATCAGCGGCACACCATAGCTGGCGAGCTGGCGCCCGATGCCCAGCATAGTGCCGTCGCCGCCAACCACCAGGCACAGATCACACTGTTCGCCGATGGCAGGCACCGTCAGCACCGGATGGCCGGAAATACCCATGTTGCGCGCCGTGTCGCGCTCGACATGTACCTCGCAGCCCTGGCTGTGCAAAAAATCGGCAATCGCCTCCAGCACACCGCGCGGGGACGCGCTCGATGCCCCTGACGCCAGCGTCTGGTACTTGCCAATCAGCGCAACCTGAGGGAATTTTGATTTCATCTGTAAATTACATCACTAAAATGGGCCGATGCTCGATGACCGTGCCAAGTTGTTGTTGAAAGCGCTGGTTGAGCGCTATATCGCCGATGGGCAGCCGGTGGGTTCGCGCACGCTCTCCAAAGCCTCCGGGCTCGACCTGTCGCCCGCCACCATCCGCAACGTGATGTCCGATCTGGAGGATCTTGGCCTGATCGTCAGCCCGCATACCTCGGCCGGTCGCATCCCGACGGCGCGCGGCTATCGCTTGTTTGTCGACACCATGCTGACAGTGGGGCGTGGCCAGTTTGCCGCGCAAAGCCTGGCGCCCGATCAACCGCAAAAAGTCATCTCCAACGCTGCCAACCTGCTCTCAAACCTGTCGCAGTTTGTCGGCATCGTGATCGCACCGCGCCGTTCCTCGGTGTTTCGCCACATCGAATTTTTGCGCCTGTCCGAGCGGCGCTTGCTGGTCATCATCGTGTCGCCGGAGGGCGATGTGCAGAACCGCGTCATCTTTACCGAAGTCGATTATTCGCAGGCGCAGCTGGTTGAAGCGGCTAATTTCCTCAACAGCCATTACGTCGGACTGGCCATCGAGCAGGTACGCGAGCGGCTGCAAAGCGAGGTCGAATCGCTGCGTTCGGAAATTGCCAGCCTGATGCAGGCAGCGGTAGCGGTCAGTACCGAAGCCATGGCCGAAACAAAGGACGAAGTGGTGATCTCGGGCGAGCGCAATCTGCTGGCCGTGACCGATTTTTCGCACGACATGGGGCACCTGCGCCGTGCCTTTGACCTGTTTGAACAAAAGGCGCAGCTCATGCGCCTTCTCGACATTGCCGGCCAGGCCGAAGGTGTGCGCATCTTCATTGGTGGCGAGAGCCAGGTCGTGCCCTTTGAAGAGCTCTCGATCGTCAGCGCGCCGTATGAAGTCGATGGCCAGGTGGTCGGTACTCTGGGTGTGATCGGCCCGACCCGCATGGCCTACGACCGCATGATCCAGATTGTGGACATCACATCAAAGCTTGTCAGCAACGCCCTGAGCCACCACAAGTAGGCCACTACAATCCGGCTTCGGTCGGGACGTTAGCTCAGTTGGTTAGAGCAGAGGACTCATAAA
>CAITXW010000375.1 GCA_903896425.1 uncultured beta proteobacterium
ACAGTTCGAATCTGTCAGGACCCACCACCACAAGCCTTTTCTGGCATAGAAAGCCTGCTACTTTATTGATAGCAGGCTTTTTTATGGGCGAATTAAGTCGGCAGCGAAGAAGGCAGAATACCCGCCCACTTGGCTGGCGGGTCTCAGTCGTCGCGGGGGTGATCGCCGCCCCCCCCAACCGGCAAGGCTCCTCCCGAACCCACGTAACCAATTTGCTGAGTATCAATTGACGCGCTCGACCAGTCATCCCAATTTTCTTGAGGTTGTGTCCAGAAACGACCGCGGTTCGTGGTGTCATCGGGATGAAAGTCATGGCGCGTACCGCAACAGCGGCAACCAATGCAACGATGCAAAGTATCAACTTCCAGATCAAGCTACCGCATGACAATGAATGCCGGCAGAAACTCATTCCCATGTGGCCAACACTACATCCTGTTGATAAATCAATTCGCCATTCGTGATGGCCAGCTGATGAAGACATGCAGTCGACTGAAATTCCAGCAAAAGCGCAGCAGGACTTGCGGATCGTCGCACAATGAAATTAATTATCAAAAGTGGTACTATGACCTTAACTGACTACGGAATTTAAATGGACATTAATTGGTTCGCAATTTACCTTGCAAGTTCCATATATGCAGGCATATGTCTTGCGTTCTTGTTCATCGGCGGCACCATGATGAGTGATGGCAATAGCAAATTGGTGGGTTGGTCTGGTGCACTTCAGATGTTGTTGATCGCGTTTGCACCGGTGGTCAACAGCATTGCTGCAATTGGCGCGCCGCTGTGGCTGCTGGTTTACTACCGCAAAGGATTTCGCAAATGGTGGTATTGGGTTTATTTGCTCTTTGCGGCCTGCGTTTGGTGGTCATTTTCTATTGCTGCAAATTGGAAATAACTGCGCTGGTCAGTTGATTGGGTCGTTTCTCGTTCACTTTCAATTCACTTTTCCGGTGCAAAAACTGACCTTCAGCAAGGCTCACTTCCGAGGGCCCGGTTCACGAGTACATGTAGGCGCGCGACCAGGGCGTCGGATCGAGCGCCTCGTCGGTTCCAGACTTGCACGCCAGCACCTGGTACAGCGAAACCCAGTTCTGCGAAAAGGCGTGCGCGCAACCGGCCAGATAGATGCGCCAGATGCGATAGGTGGTCTCATCCACCAGACTGCGCAGCGTGTCGCTGTTGGCTTCATAGTTTTGCGCCCACAGGCCCAAGGTCCGGGCGTAATGGCGGCGCAGGCATTCCACATCCAGCGCCTCCAGGCCAGCCGTCTGCATGTCCTTGAGTGCCAGGCTGATGTGGGGCAGTTCGCCGTGGGGAAAGACGTATTTGTCGATGAAACGGGCGGCGCCCAGGGGCGCGTTGCCGCTGCCCGGATCGGTGGAGGTGATGCCGTGGTTCAACACCAGACCGCCGTCCTTGAGCAGGGAATTTACCTTCGCGAAATAGGAGGGCAGATGGTTCTGTTAGCGGCTGTGAGAAAGCGCGTAAATATGGCTTTCAGCCCGCGCTTTTGGCGAGCCAGGGTTTCATCGTTAGGGAATATCGCGTTGACGGCGTGACCGGCGGCAGCGTCGGCCAGCATGTCGGCATCAGAACGGCACGTCGTTCTCGTCGATGTCGCTGTGCGTGAATGGCGTGGCGGTGACACGATCTTCCTGCAGGAATTCCTGGATCTCCACGCCGTAGTGGTTCAAGATGCGGTGGCGCAACTCGTCGACAAACTCAAAGACCGCAGTGGCCTGCTCTGGTGACCAATACGTCGGCAGTTCGATCGACTCTGACTTGACGTGATGCGGCATGGTTGGAGGGTGGATTCTTTTTGTCGTCATGACTTCTTCACTTTGCGAGCCGGCGTGGCGCGCAATGCAGCCTTCTTCTCGGCCCGCTCCTTGGCCTCTTTGAGCCGGTAGGACTCGCCCTGGATGGGGACGACCTCGCAGCGGTGCACCAGACGGTCGATCAACGACACGACGCAGGCTGCGTTGGGGAAGACCTCGTGCCACTCCTGGAAGCTTCTGTTGGTCGTCACCACCGTGCTCTTGTTCTGGTAGCGCCGACTGATCAACTCGAACAGCAGGTCAGCGTGCCGATTGGAATAGGACAGGTAGCCCACCTCGTCGATGAGCAGCAGGTCCGGTGCCGAGTAGTGGCGCAGACGCCGGCGCAGCGTGGAGTCACTGTCCAGTGCCGACAGGTCACCCAGCAACTGACCTGCGGTGGTGAACAGCACCGTGCGCCCCTCGATCAGCGCCTGATGGCCCAGGTTGCACGCGAGCATCGACTTGCCCACCCCGTTGGGGCCGACCAGCACCACGTTGGTGGCGTCAGCCATGAACGCCAGCGTCATCAACTCCTGCACTGCGGCGCGGTCGCAGTGCGTGGGCCAGTCCCAGTCAAAGTCAGCCAGCGGCTTGAAGCGTCCGATGTGGGCCGAGCGCAGCCTGCGCTCCAGGGAGCGGCGCGAGCGTTCGGTCTCTTCCCAGTCCAGCAAATCCCTGGTCCAGTGCATGCGCGCCGGGTCAGCTTGCACGGAATCCCAATGGGTCAACAGGCCCAGCAGTCGCAGGGCCTTGGCGCGCTCTTGCAGCAGCATTGGATCGGCGCCGCCAAGGGGGTTGGTGGTGGTGCTCGCGTGGGTGGTCATGGAACGTCCTTGGTGTGATCGGTGCTCGGTCGCAGTTCGTCATAGGAGCCCAGTGCGTGCGGGCGAACCAGCACATCCAACTGACGCGCCCGTTCGGACAGCTGAGTGGCCACAGGTGGGCTTTGATGCCGCAACTCGCGTGCGCGCTCCAGCGCCAGCAATACCGCGTTTGGATGCGGCACGTCGCGTGCCAGCGCCTCGGCAACAGCGGCTTGCATTGGCTGGGCGCCATAGCGATCCAGCAACTTGGCCAACCCGGTCGTGATCGACCCCAGGTTGTAGCCGCGAGCAGCGGCGCGCTTGAGCAGTTCAGCCACCGCGGGCACGGCCCGCGCGAGTCTGTCGGTGGCGCGGTGTTGGCGCGCTGCGCTCTTGTGGTCCACCAGATCCTGAACGTGATCTGGCAACTCGATCTGCGCGCCACTGTCGTAGCTTCGCGGGTGGTTGGCCAGCACCGTGGCACCCGACAGGATGCGCACGCGATCAGTATCGGCGACCACCGTGAGGGTGCGCCGGACATGGGTGTGCGGAATCGAATAGTCATTCAGGTCGAAGCGCGCATAGGGCGTCTTGCCCACCTGCACGTCCAGACGTTCGCTCACCGGATACTCGTGCTCGGGCAGTGCCAGCAGGCTGGTGCGTTCGCGCTCAAATGCCTGGCTCACGGTAAAGCGATCATCCTCGGGCCACAGGCGATTGGCGGCCTGTCCATCACACCAGGTACGCGCCTGGGAGTTCAGATCATCCACGTCGGTGAAGCGGCGTGCGGCGAAGAAGTTGTCGCGGATATAGCGGATCGACCTCTCGACGCGACCCTTCTCGTTTCCACGCGCCACGGCCACCGGGCGCGGCTCGAAGCGGTGGTGCGAGGCGAAGGCCAGCAGTTCGGGATTGAAGCGGATGGCGTTGCCCACGCGC
>CAITXW010000376.1 GCA_903896425.1 uncultured beta proteobacterium
CAGATGCTGTCCTACTTTGTCGCCACCTACACCACCGACACCGGCAACTGGGGCCTGGCCTCAGCGCTGGGTCTGATGATGCTGGTGACCACGCTCGCCTTGTATGCAGTTGCGCACAAGCTCTCCGGCGGACGCGCTCTCTCAATGGGCTAAACATGACCCCCACGCTTGTCACTTCGTGTACTACGCTGCCCCCCGAGGGGACTGTTTCGCCTTGGGGCGGCCCAGCGGCGAAACGTTCACCAATATGAGGCCCTTCAAATTCCCCTGGAAGCCGCTGTACTGGTTTTTGTGCGCCTGCGTGCTGGTGTTTCTGCTGGCGCCGATCGCGGCCATCATTCCGTTGTCGTTTTCCAGCGGAAGTTTTCTGACCTACCCGCTGCCGGGTCTGTCGCTGCGCTGGTACCACGAGGTGCTGGGTGGCGGCAAGTGGCTCAGCGCGCTGGGCAATTCGCTGTTCGTTGGCGTCTTTGCCACCATTGCCTCGGTGCTGCTGGGCACGCTGGCTTCACTCGGTCTGATGCGACACAAGGCCTGGTGGAGTGAGGCGCTCAAGCTCATCGCCCTGTCGCCGATGATCGTGCCCGTTATCCTGATCGCCGTGGCCTCCTACTTCTTTCTGGCGCCGCTCTCGCTCACCAGCACCTATCTCGGCCTCATCATCGCGCACACCGTGATCGCCGTGCCCTTTGTGGTGGTGCCGGTGCTCACCGCGCTCGAGCTGCTCGACCCCAATCTGGCACGTGCCGCCGCCGCTTGCGGCGCCGTGCCGCGCGTCACCTTCATGCGCGTGACCCTGCCCAGCATCATGCCGGCAATGGCCTCCGGCGCCCTCTTCGCCTTTGCCGCATCCTTTGACGACGTCGTGATTGCACTGCTGATCGCCGGTCCCGATCAGCGCACACTGCCGCGTGAAATGTTCTCCGGCTTGCGTGACAGCATGACACCCGCGCTGACGGCAGTGGCCACCATCATGATTGTCTTTTCGACCACGTTGTTCATGCTGATGCAAATGCTGCAACGCCGAACGCGCAAGGCAACGGCGCGACAAGCCTGATTCCACACCAGCTCCGGCTGTGCGCAGCCCTCACAATTCGACCCCACCAGAGCATCCACGCATGACAGAACAAAAGACGGCCATCGTCACCGGCGCCAGCCGCGGCATCGGACACGGCGTGGCACAGCGCTTTCGCGATCTGGGCTGGCGTGTCATCACGGTCTCGCGCCAGGCCCTGACCGCACAATGCCCCTGGCATGCCGAGCAGAACACGCATGTGGAGCTCGACCTGGCTGACCTGGACCAGATCACCAAAACAGTGGACGCACTGCGCCCGTTGCTGGGCGGCTCCAAATTGCACGCGCTGATCAACAACGCCGGCATCTCGCCCAAGGGCCCGGGGGGTGAACGCGTCAACTCGCTCACCACCGACCTCAAGGTTTGGCAGGAGATGTACAACACCAACTTCTACGCGCCACTGATCCTGACGCGCGGCTTCGCGCAGGAGCTCTCCAACGCCCGCGGCTCGGTCGTGAATTTGTGCTCGATCGCGGGCTACCGCGTGCACCCCTTTGCCGGTGCCGCCTATGCCACGTCCAAAGCCGCGCTGGCAGCCCTGACGCGCGAGATGGCGGCCGACATGGCACCGATGAACGTGCGCGTCAACGCCATTGCTCCGGGCGAGATCAACACCTCGATCCTGTCGCCCGGAACGCAGACCATCGTCGACAACAACATCCCGATGCGCCGCCTGGGCGAGGTTAGCGAGGTGGTGGACCTGATCGAGTTCCTGTGCAGCGAAAAATCGTCCTACATCACCGGCGCCGAAATCGCCATCGACGGCGGGCAGCGGGTGTGAGGCAAAACTTACTCTGCTAAAGTTGCCCGCATCATCCACATCAACGAGCACTTCCCATGCAATACCGCCGTCTTGGCCGCAGTGGCCTGCAACTCAGTGAACTGTCTCTTGGCTCCTGGGTCACCTACCATAACCAGGTTGACGGGGCCGCCGCGCGCGAGATGCTGGCTGTGGCAATGGACGCCGGCGTCAACTTCTTCGACAACGCCGAAGCCTACGCCGTGGGCATGAGTGAGACCGTGATGGGTGATGCCATCAAGGCGCTGAAGTGGCCGCGCCTGAACTACGTCGTCTCGACCAAATTCTTCTGGGGCCTGGACCGCGAAGGCGACTCCATCAACCGCAAGAACACGCTTAACCGCAAGTACCTGACGCAGGCCATCGACGGCTCGCTCAAACGCATGGGCCTGGACTTCATCGACCTCGTTTACTGCCACCGGCCCGACCCGCACACACCAGTCGAAGAAACCGCCTGGGCCATGAGCGACATGATCAGCCAGGGTAAGGCGCTGTATTGGGGCACCAGCGAATGGTCAGCTGACGAAATCCGCACCGCCTGGAACTTCGCAGACAAACACCACCTGCACAAGCCGCTGATGGAGCAACCGCAGTACCACCTGTTTCACCGCAAGCGCGTCGAGCAGGAATACAAACGACTGATCGAAGATACCGGCCTGGGCCTGACCACCTGGAGCCCGCTGGCCAGCGGATTGCTCACCGGCAAATACCGTAACGGTGTGCCACCCGGCAGCCGCGGCGCGCTGGAAGGCATGGGTTTTCTTGTGCAAGGGCTGACTGACGCCGCACGCAATGCCGCCCTGCCCCAGCTTGAAGTCATCGCCGCCGAATTGGGTTGCAGCCTGAGCCAGCTCGCCATTGCCTGGGCTGCGCGCAACCCGAGCGTCAGCACCGTCATTACCGGTGCCTCAAACCTGCAGCAACTGCGCGACAACCTGGCCTCGGCGGCGGTCATCCCCAAACTCACGCCCGAGGTCATGGCCCGCATTGAGCTCATCAGCTCACCTTTGGCAACTTGAAGTTCCGAATCAGGCAAAAAAAACGGCACCCTAAGGTGCCGCTTCCTGCAGTGCCGAAAGGCACTTCGTGGATTAACGCTTCTTGGTTGCGGTGGTAGCGGCCTTGACAGCCTGGTTGGTCAGGTTTGTGAAGTTGGCTTCAGCCATTTCAGCAGCCTTCTTGGCCGAGCCCTTGGCCGACTCGATGGCGGTTTGGCTGGCGTTCAGGGCTTGCTTGAATGCGGCAACAGCGGATTCGGTACCGGCCGGTGCATTCTTGGTCAGGTTTTCCACCACGCCGCTGAATGCATCTTGCGCTTCGGCCAGCTTGGCTTCGAAGGACCGGTCCCCGGGCCCAGTTGGCTTTATTGGCCTTGTTGTTGATGAACTGGGTCTCGTTGACCGCCTGCGTGGCAAAGCCGGCCGGATTGGCAATCTTCCTGTCCTGCGCCAATCGGTAGGCTGCGATGAAGGTCGAGCGCCGGTTGATCTGCTCGGCCATGCCAAACATCTTGCCCCAGCCCAGCATCAGTTTTGAGAAATTATTGGCCACACCGGTCATGGCGTCACCAAGCCGGGTGCCGTCGCCAGTCTTGAGGGTCGAGGCCCCTCTGGCCTGCGCCATCAGCTGATGAACCTCCTGCGGCGCCACCACACCCTGCTCTTCTGCAACCTTGAGTGCTTTGGCAAGACTTTGCTCTAACTCCTTGTCAGTGCTCATGTCTTTCATGGCATTGATCAGGAATTTTGTTGCCTTGGCGGCACCACCAAACTGGCTCAAGTACGGAATCGAGACCGCAAACGGCTGCGTGATGTTGACAAAGGCCGACGCCACCGAGCCACCCAGATACTGGGTAAACAGCATCCCGCGCAGGGCCTGCGCTTCCTCCCGCGGCTGCTTGATGTAGGTCGCCAGTTCAATCGCCGAGTCCTTGAGCTGCCCCTGGCTTTTGGGGATATCGTTGACTGCCGAGCCAAGTTCACCCATGTGCAAAGCAGCGGAAGTCTGCCGGGCATTGGAATAAACAAAAGCTGCCAGCACCCGACCCATGTCGTCGCTGTAGCCCGCTGTGCCCTTGCGGTGAATAAGCCGCTTCATGGCTGATCGGTTTGATTTGGTCCGTTTCAGGTAGGTCTGAAACACCTTGTCCTGCGCCTGGTCACCCACGGAATCGAGGCCCAGCATATTACCAAAGAGCTCCAGACTCTCTGGCGTGATGCCCTGGAACATCTCGAATTCCTTTTCTGAAAGGGTGCCTTGGGCAACGTTTCTGGCGCCGAACTCGGCTTTGAGCCGGGTTGCCATCTGGTTGGCCGCGCGTCCGGTCTCAAACAGGCCAAAGTACTGGCGCTCATCGCCCACCACCACATCCACCGAATAACGCCCAAAGCGCGACAGGGGTGCGTAACCCAGTTGTTTCAAGCGCTCGGTCCGGTTGGCCCGGCCGACCAAGCCTCGGGCGGTATCGATCAGCACGTCTGAGCGCTGCGGCATCAAATCTCTCTGGCGGTGCAGGTACCCTGGCGCACCAGCTGCAAGCCGCGCTGGGTATCCACCAAAAGGTATTCCAGCCCATTGACCGCCACAGCCATCAGCTTCACAGCCTGTGTCTGACTGAGAAGATCCAGATCAAACCGGATATCCATCCCATTGGCTTCAACCGGATCAAGCGTGCGAACCCAGCAAAGCGTCCGGCGGCAGAATTCAATGGCAGATTGCCGGATGTGCAAGTCCAGTGTGGGGTTTGGACACCCCTGAACACTGGGCAGCACCCAGGAGTAAAAGTCAGACCAGATCATGGCTCTTCATACTGGCGCTGCAAAATGTAGCGCAGCTGTTCACGAATCTTGGTGTCGGTCATGCCGTCCAGGGTCGTGTCCCATGACGTGGTGTAAGTCCACAGCCCGGACAGGCTGAGATACACGTTACTCAGCGTGCCACTGCGGACAGCCGAGTCGGCGGAGTATCGCAGAGGGTTTGAAGTCCTTCAAGTTGCATGTA
>CAITXW010000377.1 GCA_903896425.1 uncultured beta proteobacterium
TACGCAGCTTTGCCTCATCCATGTTGATCACCATCCTTAGATGATCAAGGCACCAGTTCAGCGGCTGAAATCCGCGCTCAGGCTCATATTTGGGTGGAAATACGTGTCGACTTCAGGCTCACACCTCATTGGACAAGGCTACGGCACGCCCAGCGACTGGCTGGAGCGCAAAATGTACAGCCGCTTTTCCTGGTTCGGGGTGGCGGTCATGTTGATCATCGACCTGAGCCTGTTCGGCGCGGCCGGCCTGACGGTGTGGGCGGTACAAATGGCCTGGACGCCGGTGATGGCGGCCGGCATCATCAATGGCGCGGCGCATTACTGGGGTTACCGCAATTTTGAAGCACCCGACGCCAGCACCAACCTCTCGCCCTGGGGCATTCTGATTGCCGGTGAAGAGTTGCACAACAACCACCACACCTATCCGACCTCGGCCAAGCTCTCGGTTAAACCCTATGAATTCGACATTGGCTGGTTGTACATCAGCTTGCTGCAAAAACTGCATCTGGCCACGGTCAAGAAGACGCCACCGAAACTCGCGTTTGGCGCGCTGCGCGCCGTGGCCGACGAGAAGACGCTCGAAGCCCTGATTTCCAATCGCTACGAAATCATGGCAGCCTATGCCAAAGACATGCGGCGCACTTTCAAGACTGAACTCCAGGCGATGAAGGACCGCAGTGCGGACGCTGGCGTGATCAAGGCGGCGCAGCGCTGGCTGCACCGTGACACTGAGAAGGTGCCGGCTGCCGCCGTGGCGCAACTGGTGCTGGCGCGGGCCGCCTCACCGGTGCTCGACAAGATGGTGTTGATGCGCGAAGAACTGCGCCAACTCTGGCTCAACCGCTCGCACACACGCGAGCAACTGGCAGTTGATTTGCAGGCCTGGTGCCACCATGCTGAGGCCAGCGGCATTGCGGCGCTGCAGGAGTTTTCCATGCGGCTGCGCGCGGCGCGGGTGTGATTTGACCGACTGACCGATGCAACGGCGGCGCTGGGCTGCCGAATCAAGCTCGTTTTGGCTCCTGGGACTTGCGGGCGATTCCATACAGACCCACGCAGGCCACGGCCGACAGCAGCGGCAGGCAAGCCTGACCCCAGGCATTCATCATGGCGCCGGCCAGCACCGGCCCGACGGTACTGCCGAGCGTGAAAGCGATCGATATTTCCGTGACGGCGAGCGCCATGTGCTTGTTGTCACCGACGGCGCTTTGCGTGGCGGCGATGATGGTCACGGCGAGCCCGCCAGCGGCCACGCTACCGAGCAGCGCGGCGGCCGGCCAGGCCAGCAAGGGGTTTCCGGGCAGCAACAAGGCCGTTCCCGCCAATCCAAGCAGCGCCACGATCCGTGTTGCCGAGTGCACACCGCGGCGGTCCGACCACCAGCCCAGTGGTAACTGCAGCAGCAAGCCACCAATGCCAAACACCGTCATCATGAACGCTGCCTGGCTGGCTGACAGGCCCTGGTGCACGAAATAAATGCTCAGCATGCCAAACAGCACGCCGTCAATCACACCGGCGAGCAGCCCGAGCTGAATCGGCAATGAGCGCCGGGCATGTCGCAGCAAACCCGTCAGCACGGCCAGGGGATGCATGGCTGCGTCATCAACCGACGCTGGCATTGGAATGCGCGCCCACAGCAGCGGCAACACCGCCAGCGTCCCCAGCACGGCAGCGGCATAAAAGCTCTTGTTGCCCATGACACCGAGCAGGGCAATCAGGCTCGGGCCTGCACCTTGCGCTGCGTTGATGATGGTCTCGTGCAGTCCTACAAATCGACCGCGCTGGGAGTCATCAACAATTGCGTAGAGCCAGCTTTCCACGCCGATCCAGCGCAGCCCGAGGCAAACGCCGAGCAGGGCGGCCGCCAACGACCACGCGATGAGCGCATCGGGTTGCAGATGGGGCATCAGAAGCGCCAGCAAGGCGCTGCCAAGGCAGCCGGCAGCGGCCAATGCGGCTGGCCCGAGTCGATGCAGCCACATCGGTGCAAACAGGTTCCCGATCAACATGCCAAGCCAGACCGATGTCTCGACCAGACCGATTTGCCAGGTCGGCATGCCGCCGGCGTCGAGCCAGAGCGCGAGCAGGGGATAGATCACCCCGATCTGGGCCAGGTGCGCCAAGCCGGAGACCGTGTTGAGGGCCAGGATGGTTTTGTTCATACGCTTCAGGTCAGTACTTTGGCAAGCTTACTGTGATCTTCAGCCCCCTGTTGGCGCCAAACCTGGCGCGGCTTGAGGGCCACGCCAATTCAGCGGGTTTTCGGGTTGTTTTGTGTTTCCTGGACAAGCGTGTAACATGCGAAAAATTTTTGGTTGGCAATCTGAAAATAGTTTGCCCATAGACCGGTAGCGTCGCGTAATCAATGAAGCCGTCAACGCTCAATTGCGCCAGCGGCGGCTTGCGGAGTTTGAGGCGCTTGCGGAACGGGCGTGATAATGCAATTCAGGGGGTGCAAAAAAACAATGACGCACTTGGAAATGAAAGAGGCTGATGACCAGAATGCACCGCTATTGCCGCAGCATAGGTGTTTTGTTGTGCGCCTTCAGTAGTGTCCCAACGTTTTCACATCAGGACGTCGTAAGTTAATGAATCGCTTGATGAATTTGGTGTTTTTGTCTGGTCTCGATTTGAACGTCGAGCGTCAGACTGTTGGTCTTTTGCGTTCTGACGCGAAGGACCGCCA
>CAITXW010000378.1 GCA_903896425.1 uncultured beta proteobacterium
CGCGTCAGCACAACCTCAAGAATCTGGACCTTGATATCCACACCGGCGAGCTCACGGTGGTCACGGGTCCGAGTGGCTCGGGCAAGTCGAGTCTGGTGTTTGACACGCTCTATGCCGAGGGCCAGCGGCGCTATGTCGAGACCTTCTCGGCCTACGCGCGCCAGTTTCTGGACCGCATGGACAAGCCGGCGGTTGATAAGGTCGAAGGCGTGCCACCGGCCATCGCCATCGATCAGACCAACCCGGTTCGTTCCTCGCGTTCCACTGTGGGGACGATGACCGAGTTGAACGACCACCTGAAGCTCTTGTTCGCGCGCGCCGGTCAGTTGTTTGACCGTGATACGGCGCAGGCCGTGCGCCACGATTCGGCGGAAAGCATTTATGGCGAAATGCTGTCACGCGCGGGAACAGATGACCCGCGACTGGTGGTGACTTTTCCGGTTGAGTTGCCGGCCAGCACGACACCCGAAGAGATTGAACAATGGTTGTCGCTCAGCGGCTTCACCAGGGTGCAGGCGCAGCGCGAGCTTGAATTGGGGTCGGATCCCAATTCGGGGCAGGGCGTGCGTGCTAGGAAAAAGAATCGCACCGAATTGGGCTCTGACCCCAATTCAGGCGAGAAGGGTAAGGCTGCGCCAAAGAAAAGCGCGGCCAATGCGGAGGCGGCAGTTGGCTCGCGTCTTGTTCTGGACGTGGTGGCTGATCGGTTTCGGCTCGGTAGCGCCGAGCGCGCCCGCGTGCTCGAAGCGATCGAGGTCGCCATCAAACACGGCAGCGGACGCCTGGCGGTCTACTGCCTGGGGGCAGATGCCGACACGCCGGCGGCAATCTGGAAATTCTCCACCGGCCTGCATTGCCCGGAGAGCGACTTGCGCTACGTCGAGCCGATTGCTTCGGCCTTCTCGTTCAACTCGGCGGTCGGTGCCTGCGACAGTTGCCGTGGCTTTGGCCGCGTCATCGGCGTCGACTACGGTCTGGTGATCCCGAACGACAAACTGACGCTGCGCGCCGGTGCCGTCAAACCGATGCAGACGCCAGCCTGGCAGGAGTGCCAGGATGACCTGATGCGCCACGCCGTGACCGAAGGCATTCCGCGCGACACGCCCTGGAACAAGCTCACGCCGGAGCAGCAGCACTGGGTCATCAACGGCTCATCGAAGTGGAACGGCAAGTGGAACCAACACTGGTTTGGCATCAAGCGCTTCTTTGATTACCTGGAGACCAAGGCCTACAAGATGCACATCCGCGTGCTCTTGTCCAAGTACCGCAGCTACACCACTTGCCCGACCTGCGCCGGCGCGCGTCTCAAGACCGAGAGCCTGTTGTGGCGCATCGGCAGCAAGGCCGATGCCGACGCTGTGCTGGCGCCGGCCCAGCGCTTCATGCCCGCTGGCGTCAAGTGGTCGCGCGCGCAACTCGAAGCGCTGCCGGGGCTGTGTCTGCATGACTTGATGCTGCTGCCGCTGGACCGGTTGCGGCGGTTTTTTGATACCTTGCAAGTTGCTCCCGGCCCCGCAATTTCAACTGGTGAACAGGGCGCATTGAAACTCCTGTTCGAAGAAATCACGACGCGCCTGAAATACCTGTGCGACGTCGGCATCGGCTACCTGACGCTGGACCGGCAAAGCCGCACGCTCTCCGGCGGCGAGGTGCAGCGCATCAACCTGACGACGGCGCTTGGCACCTCGCTCGTCAACACGCTGTTTGTGCTGGATGAGCCCAGCATCGGTCTGCACCCGCGTGACATGCACCGCATCATCGTCGCCATGCAGCGCCTGCGCGACGCCGGCAACACGCTGGTGGTGGTGGA
>CAITXW010000379.1 GCA_903896425.1 uncultured beta proteobacterium
AAGCTCCTGGACAAGCAGAAAGAAGGCAAGAAACGCATGAAGCAGATTGGTTCGGTCGAGGTTCCGCAGGAAGCATTCCTGGCAATCCTGCAGGTGGACGGCTAATGCAAGCTTTAACTTCTGTTGTGCTGGCGGCTTTTGTCGGCTATGCGGGTGCCTGGTATTTCGGCGTACTGGAAGGCAACTTTGCCCTGCTCCTGTTCCTGGCGACGACGGTCACCGGTATTTATTGGCTGGCAGAGCGGTTTTATTTTTTACCGCAACGTCAAAGCGCAGCGGCCAGCTTGGAAGCGCAGGCGCTGCAGCGACGCGAGGATCTGGGCAAACAGGGCATTAGTCAGGTTGACGACAATCTGAGCGAGGCCCGCGAACGCATCCTGGCGCAACCTTGGTGGCTGGATTGGACGGCGGGCCTGTTCCCGGTGATCATTGCCGTTTTCTTCCTGCGCTCCTTCCTGTTCGAGCCATTCAAGATTCCATCGGGCTCGATGATTCCGACTTTGCTGGTGGGTGATCTCATCCTGGTCAATAAATTTCACTATGGCCTGCGCTTGCCGGTGCTCAACACCAAGATCACCGAAGGCAACAAGCCCCAGCGCGGCGATGTGATGGTGTTCCGCTACCCACCCAAGCCGAGCCTGGACTACATCAAGCGGGTCGTCGGTGTGCCGGGTGACGAGGTGGCGTATCTCAACAAGCGCCTGACCATCAACGGGAAGCCGATCCAGACGACTTCGGTGCCAGAGTTCTTCGACGAAGACATGATGCGCTATTTCAAACAGTATGAAGAGTCGCTTGGAGACCATACCCACCGCCTGCTGATTGATGACGAGCGCCCCGCGTTTGTACCGGGTGCCGACGATTTCGTGTTCAAGCAGAACTGTCGCTACAGTGTTGAGGGCGTGGTCTGCAAGGTTCCCGAGGGCCACTACTACATGATGGGAGATAACCGCGATAATTCCATGGACTCCCGGTACTGGGGATTTGTTCCCGACAAGAACATCGTGGGCAAAGCGTTTTGGGTCTGGATGAATTTCAGCAGCCTCAAGCGAATCGGCTCATTTAACTGAAACTGATCAGGAGGTCCTGAGATGAAACTGCAATCCAGATCCCGTCAGCGTGGCCTGTCATTTTTAGGTTTGCTGGTAGTGGGTAGCGTGCTCGCCATGGCTGGCGTGGTCGTTGCGCAAATTGTGCCCACGGCGATTGAATACCAGGCCGTGCTGAAAGCGGCTACCAAGGCAACGCAGGGTACGTCGGTGGCTGAAGTCCGCAATATATTTGACAAGGCGGCCGTGATTGACAACATCAAGTCCATCACTGGCAGGGATATCGAGATCAGCAAAGAAGGCGACAAAATCGTCGTCAGCTTTGCTTACCAGCGCGAAATTCACCTGGCGGGTCCGGGCTACCTGACCCTCAAGTACGCCGGACGCTCCAAAGAATGAGCCGCAGCAGGGGTATGCGCGCGTGAACGAAAGCTTGCTGGCGCTGCAAAGCCGTGTGCAGCATACATTCCGCCACCCCAATCTGTTAACGCAGGCGCTGACGCACCGCAGCTTTTCGGTTGACCACAACGAGCGTCTGGAGTTTCTGGGGGACTCGGTGCTCAATCTGGCAGTGGCTGATCTGTTGTACGAGCGCCTGAGTTCTTTGCCCGAAGGTGACCTGTCGCGCGTGCGTGCCAATCTGGTGAAGCAGGACACTTTGCACCAACTTGCGGTCGAGCTCGGTCTGCCCGATGTGATACGGCTCGGCGAGGGCGAAGCCCGTTCCGGCGGCCAGAAGCGTCCCTCCATTCTGGCCGATGCGCTGGAAGCCCTGATTGGTGCGGTCTATCTGGATGCCGGCTTTTTGGCTGCCCAGAGCCTGGTGCATCGTTTGTTCCAGGCGGTCGAAATCAATCCCGAAATGCAGGCCATCGGCAAGGATCCGAAAACCGAATTGCAGGAGTGGTTGCAGGGGCGCAAAATGAGCCTGCCACTGTACCGTGTGGTTGGCACGCTGGGCGCGGCGCACAAACAGACCTTCGACGTCGAATGTGAAGTGGTCGAACTCAATATTTCCGAGCGCGGCATTGGCGGATCGCGCCGCGCCGGCGAACAGGCTGCGGCGAGCGCCATGCTGCAAACCATCAAGGCAAAAGAAAAAACATGACAGCCCGCAAGACAACAGAATCCAAGCCCGATCCAGAGGCTGTTGAAGTCCAGGCCGATCTTGAAAGCATGCTCAAGAGCATGCGTGTGGCAGTACCCGCCGGCGCACCGGTTGAAGGGCAGCATTGCGGCCTGATTGCGATCGTCGGCAAACCCAATGTCGGCAAATCGACCCTGCTCAATGCACTGGTCGGCCAGAAGATCAGCATCACCTCGCGCAAGGCCCAGACGACGCGCCATCGCATCACCGGCATGCACACGCAGGGCGCGACCCAATTTGTGTTTGTCGATACGCCCGGTTTTCAGACGCGGCATAACAATGCCCTGAACCGCTCGCTCAACAAGACCGTGCTCGGTGCTGTGGGCGACGTGGACCTGATCCTGTTCGTGGTCGAGGCCGGTCGCTTCAACCAGGCCGACGCCAAGGTACTCGACGTGCTGGGGCAGGGCATACCGACACTGCTGGTGGCCAACAAACTCGACCAGGTCACGCGCCGTGCCGACATCGCGCCCTGGTTGCAGGAGATGCAGCAGCGCCGTGCTTTTGCCGAGTTTGTTCCGATGTCGGCGAAAAACGCCAAGGACATCGAACGCCTGCTGACGATCTGCGAAAAATACCTGCCCGAGCAAGCATGGTGGTACGCGCAGGACGAACTCACCGATCGCAGCGAGAAGTTCCTCGCTGGCGAAACCGTGCGCGAAAAACTGTTTCGCCTTACCGGTGACGAGTTGCCCTACACCTCCACCGTGGTGATTGACAAGTTCGAGGAAGAGGCCGGTCGCGGCAAGAACAAACGCCTGCTCAAAATCGCGGCCACCATCGTTGTCGAGCGCGACACCCATAAAGCCATGGTGATTGGCGACAAGGGCGAGCGCATCAAACGCATCGGCACCGAAACCCGGGTCGAACTGGAAAAGTCGCTGGACGCCAAGGTCTTCATTGAACTCTGGGTCAAGGTGCGTTCCGGCTGGGCCGATGACGAGGCCCGTGTGCGCTCTTTTGGATATCAATAAAGCCGTTCCATCCACGCTTTGACACGTGGCAACCCATCGCATCTCTGACGAACCGGCCTATGTGCTGCACCGCTATGACTGGAGCGAGTCGAGCCTGATTCTGGAGGTGTTCACGCGCAACCACGGGCGCATCGCGCTGGTGGCCAAGGGCGCCAAGCGACCGAGTTCGAGCTTTCGCCCGATCCTCTTGCCCTTGCAGCCTTTGCACCTGACTTTTGGTGGCGACGCCGAGATCCGCACGCTCAAGGGCGCGGAATGGCAGGGTGGCCACATCATGCCCAGTGGCGATGCCTTGATGTCGGGTTACTACCTCAATGAGTTGCTGCTGACCTTGCTGGCGCGCGACGACCCCCATCCGGGCCTGTTTGATGTCTACAGCCAGGCGGTCCGTGTCATTGCCTCCGAGCATGGCGAAGCACTGCAGTCGGCACTGCGCGCTTTCGAGTTGCTGCTGCTGCGCGAGATCGGACTGCTGCCGCTGCTCGATGCCCAAACCATGACGCTGCGGGGGCTTGATCCCCTGCACCGCTACAGTCTGGTGCCCGAGGGCGGACTGCGCCAAGCCAGTGACCTTGATCGCGCCAGTCTCAGTGGTGCGCAGTGGCTGGACTTGCAACAATCAATCGATGTCGGCGTGCCGTTCCTGGCCACGCTGCGCGCCTGTTCCGAGGTCATGGCTGAGTTGAAGCCACAGTTGCGCACGCTGCTGAATTACCATTGCGGTGTCAACACGCTGCGCACCCGCCAGATGATGAT
>CAITXW010000380.1 GCA_903896425.1 uncultured beta proteobacterium
CAAAAGACCGTGGACGGTCCGTCCAACAAAGACTGGCGCGGTGGCCGCGGCATTCTGGAAAACATCATCCCATCAAGCACCGGCGCGGCCAAAGCCGTCGGCGTGGTGATTCCCGAACTCAACAAGAAACTCACCGGCATGTCGTTTCGCGTTCCGACCAGCGATGTGTCGGTTGTCGACCTGACTGTTGAGCTCGACAAGGCAGCCACTTACGCCGAAATCTGCGCCGCCATGAAGGCTGCCAGCGAAGGCGCCATGAAGGGCGTGCTGGGTTACACCACCGCCAAGGTGGTGTCGACCGACTTCCGTGGCGAGAGCTGCACCAGCGTGTTCGACGCCGACGCCGGCATCGCCCTGGACGGCACCTTCGTCAAGATCGTGGCCTGGTACGACAACGAATGGGGTTATTCGAGCAAGTGCCTGGAAATGGCACGCCTGATCAGCCGTTAACAGCCTGCCGCCGGGCCGCCCCAAGGCAGGCTAGCCCCCTCGGGGGGCAGCGAGGACACACCAGTGCCGAGCGTGGGGGCTATAACCCAGATGGGCGCTCGGTGCGCCCATCCGGATGACGCGCAAAGCGCAGCGCTTCCTTGCCGTGCACCGGCGCCTCATCCGGCCAGGGCCAGCCGCCAAACTGGGTACGGCGGTAGTCGGCAACAGCCTGTGCAATTTCAGCCCGGGTGTTCATGACAAACGGGCCGTACTGCTCCACCGGCTCGCCAATCGGTTTGCCCTGCAACAGCAGAAACTCACCCTCAGTCTCCCCATTGACCAGTTCGACCGCATCGCCGCTGAGTTCAATTGCCGCGTGCTGCGTCACGACCTGAGCGGATAGCGTGACCGAGCTTCCCTTGAAGAAATACAGGCAGCGCTGTGTGTCCGTACCGCCAGCAGCAGGCAGCGTCCAGACAGCGCCAGGCGCCATTCGAATCGTGAGAATCACCACATCGGCATCGGCTTGTGCGGCCCAGGAATCAGGCGGCGGCGTTGGCGCCACGGCATCGGCATAGCGCCCGGCAATCAGCGCGACTTCGGTGCTGCGACCCTGCGCATCGGTCAGCGTCCGAAGCACCTTGTCTTCGGACCAGAACATCTTGAAATGCGGCGCCACCATCTTGCGCTTGGCGGGCAGGTTGAGCCAGATCTGGAATAACTGCAAGGGATTGGGTTTGCTGGCATTGAGCAGCGGAAACATCTCGGCATGCACCACGCCCTGGCCGGCGGTAAGCCACTGCACATCACCAGCGCCATAGCGCGCCGCCGCGCCAAGCGAATCGGAATGGTCGATCAAGCCCTGGCGCACGATGGTGACGGTCTCAAAACCCCGATGCGGATGCGACGGAAAACCCGGCACCACGCGGCCGTGGTACATGCTCCAGCCGTCCTTGCGGCTGAAGTCCTGCCCCAGTTCACGCCCGCTCAGCGACGCCTGCGGACCCAGTTCGGCATTTCCTAGCGGATACGCGTCATCGTGGTACGCGCAGAACAGGAACGGGTCTATCGTCTCCCAGGGAAAACCAAGGGGCTTGATCTGGACAATGGGGTTGGCGGGCATCGTGACGCTTTCAAAGGAGCGCTGAATGTACTTGAGAATGCCGCCACCTATTGGCCCACCACCGACCAACCCGCGTGCAGCTTGACCTTGTTGTTCTCGTACTCCCACACTGTAGCGCAGCGTTCACAGCGGTACCGGGTGATGGTGACCTGCCCGTGGCTGCGCGGTTCTTTGCGGTTGGCGCCTTGCAGCAGCTCGGAATGGCCGGGGGCACCGCGCCAGTTGCGCTGAATACCAGCGCACGAATCGCAAAGCGCCGACTTCTTTAATTCACTCTGTTGATTCAAATTGTCGGTCATGTTGCTGCTCTTGATGTTGCTGATGGGTGGCTTGCGGCTGCTAGATTGTCACCCCTGGGGCGCCGAGGCTGAAGCAGCTGCCTCTGCTCTCGGTCAATTGAGCGAAAGCAGCGCGCCTTACTTGGCTGGGCGGTGCAACGCGCAGAGCTTGTTGCCGTCGGGGTCGCGCAGATAGGCCAGATAGAGTTTGCCGGCCGCGCCTTCGCGCCAGCCCGGCGGGTCTTCGCAGGTGGTGCCGCCATTGGCAACGCCCGCCGCATGAAAGGCATCGGCTTGCTCCGGTGACTGCGCGGCAAACCCGAGGGTGCTGCCATTGCCGTGGGTCGCAGGTTGGCCATTGATGGGCGTGGTAATGCCAAATGTGCCGGTAGGGCTGCGATAGAAATAGCGGTTATTGTTGGCCATGCCCGGGCCAATGCCCAGCGTACCAAGCAGCGCGTCGTAAAACTTCTTTGAGACCTCGAGGTCATTCACACCGACCATCACATGACTGAACATCGTTTTCTCCATTGGAGCCCGGTATTGGGCGAAGTTGAATCATGAGGATGGTAAGCGATGCGTGTTCAAGCGCAGTGCCAGTCCATTCCCAGACCCAAAACCGAACCCATCAAACTCTGCCTGGCCAAGCTTGGCGGCGGCGAGCGCATGCGGCGAATACCTCGTCCATTCGCCGCACTTAATGCGTCGAATAAGTGGATATTCGGCTCATGCCAAACACAAACACCTCGCTCTACCTCTGGCAGCAAGCCGATTGGCCGCATTGGCGCTCTGGCGCCACCTGACCGGCACGTGGACGGCGTCGTTGACGTGGTGCTCGATGCCACCCGCCACTTTGAGCAACCGCTCAGTGCCGAACGCCTGTTTGGCTGGCACGCAGCCCTCTTTCCTACCGGCTTCAGTGGCATGACGCGCATCCGCATCGGCACCTGGCGCGATGACAGCTCGGGCCCCATGCAAGTGGTTTCCGGCTACGCTGGTCGGGAGAAGGTGCA
>CAITXW010000381.1 GCA_903896425.1 uncultured beta proteobacterium
CGGCGCGCGCCTTGGGCAGCAGGTAGGGCGCATTCGTCATGCTCTCCATGCCGCCGGCCACCAGCACCTCGGCGCTGCCGGCCACCAGCATGTCGTGCCCGAACATGGCCGCGCGCATGGCCGAGCCGCACATTTTGGACAGCGTCACGGCGCCGGCGCTGATCGGCAGACCGCCCTTGAACGCCGCCTGGCGCGCCGGTGCCTGGCCCTGGCCCGCCATCAGGCAGTTGCCAAACAGCACCTCGTCAACCTGCGCGCCAGTGACGCCGGCGCGCTGTACGGCGGCTTTGATGGCAGCGCCACCGAGGTCGTGCGCGGCCAGTGCAGAAAAATCGCCCTGGAAGCTGCCCATGGGGGTGCGGGCGGCGCCGACGATAACGATTGAATCAGTCATGGTGTGGTTCTCCTGTGAAGTGAGTGGGTAAAACAGTGGTCATCGAGCAGGGCGGGTCTCATTTGTCCTGTTCGGGGTGAAAGCGCTTGTCGTGCTCATAGGGAAAAACGTCGAACACGTGCCCTTCCAGAATACGCTCTTTTTGTGCCTGCCAAAAGGCAACGTCAAGCAAGTCGGCATGGTTTTTCATGAAAACTTCGCGCACCACCGGGTTGCCCAGCAAGAACGGGGCAAAGGTTTGTGGAAACACATCCCTGGCGCCGACGCGGTACCAGACCTCGCCCGACATTTCCTCTTCTTCGTTGCGCGGCTCGGGGACCTCACGGAAGTTGCAATCAGTGACGTACTCGATCTCGTCGTAGTCGTAAAAAACCACCTTGCCGTGGCGCGTGACGCCGAAGTTCTTCCACAGCATGTCACCGGGAAAGATGTTGGCGGCCACCAGGTCCTTGATGGCATTGCCGTACTCGATGACGCCGCGCTCGATCTGCGCGCGCGCGAACGTCGCAGCACCCTGCGGGTCGGGATCTGCACCGCCGGCGTCTATCGCCTCCTGTAGATAAATGTTGAGCGGAATCATGCGCCGCTCGATGTAGACATGTTTTACAACAACCTCGATGCGGCCGTCGCCATCACGGTCACTGATCTCTAGCTGGCTCGGGGCGAACTTCTGGATTTCCGCAATCAGTTCGTCCTCAAAACGCTCGCGCGGAAAACCTACCCCGCTGTACTCCAGCGTATCGGCCATACGGCCAACGCGGTCGTGCTGCTTGACCAACTGGTACTTGGCCTTGATCTGTTCGCGCGTCGTCTCTTTGGGCGGCGGGTAGAAGTCCTTGATGACCTTGAACACGTAGGGAAAGGACGGCAGGTCAAATACCAGCATCACCATGCCCTTGATGCCCGGTGCAATGCGAAACTTGTCGGAAGAGTGTCGCAGGTGGTGCAGGAAATCGCGGTAAAAAAGTGTCTTGCCTTGCTTGGCCAGGCCGAGCGCATTGTAAATTTCGTTGCGCGGCTTGCGCGGCATCATGCTGTGCAGAAACTGCACATAGGCAGACGGAATTTCCATCTCGACCATAAAGTAGGCACGGGCAAAACTGAACAGCATCAGCAGATCGTCCTCGCCAAAGAGAACGGCGTCGATCACCAGTTTGTTATCGCGGTTGTGCAGCAGTGGCAGCGCAAATGGGTACTCGTTAAAGCCGTTGATCAGCTTGCCGACGATGTAGCAACCCTTGTTGCGAAAGAACAGCCCGGTGAGTGCCTGGATCTGGAAGTTGGCGCGCAGTTTGGCGTCTCCCAGGCGCGCCCGTAGCGCATCGTGCACCAGCGCCACATCTGCCTGCAATTGCGCGAATGGCAGACGCAGGCCAAAGTCCTGCACCATGCGCACCAGCACTTCGCCCACGTTGCCGCCGCCCGGGTAATAGGAGCGATAGCTGGGGCGCGACTCGGGCTCGTTGTTCTCGATGTACTCGGTACTGACTGCTGGGCGAACGAAGATAAAGTCGTTCTGAAAATAGCTGCGGTGCAGAATCTTGGTCGTCACCGAGTTGAAGAAGGATTCGGCCAGTTCCGGTTGGTGGTGATTGACCAGCAGACCGATGTAATGCAGCTTGACCTGCTGCCAGATGTCCATCGCCTGCTCGCCGGCCTTGAATTCGCGCTCAAGCCGGTTCGAGCACTCACGCACGCGCAGGTCGTAGAACTCGATGCGTTCACGCTGGGCCCTTTGCTGTCCATGCCAGTCGGCCGTCTCAAAACGGTGTTTGGCACGCGCCGACTCGGTTCTGAATAACTGGTAATGGCGGTTAAAACCATCCAGCATGGCCTTGGCAATGGCGTAGGCCAGTGTGGAGTCAAGCCGTTGCGGGAACACGAGAACCTTCTCTTGTCACTAATCCGGCAAGGGCAATGCTGCGCCCCGCGGGTAGCGCTTGAGTGCGTTGCGAAAAACGCCCACCACATCCTGTGGCCCCTGCATGCTGACCTGCAAGTCCTTCACCAGTCCGTCCCGCAGGCCGTAGCACCAGCCATGCACGGCCACCTTCTGCCCGCGCTGCCAGGCGTCCTGCAGCACATTGGACATGGCGACATTGCCCACCTGTTCGATTACATTCATTTCGCACAGCACGTCTTCCTGCTCGGGCACCGTGAGGTGCTCGATACGCCGGCGATGGCGCAGTTTGACGTCGTGCACATGGCGCAGCCAGTTGTCAGCCAGGCCGACGCGCGTACCGCGCAGAGCCGCCAGCACGCCGCCGCAGCCGTAGTGACCTACCACCATGATGTGCTCGACCTTGAGATGGTCCACTGCGAACTGGATTACTGACAGGGCGTTGAGGTCGGAGTGCACCACCACATTGGCCACGTTGCGGTGCACAAAGACCTCACCCGGGTCGAGCCCGGTGATCTCATTGGCCGGCACACGGCTGTCGGAGCAACCAATCCACAGGTATTTGGGCGTCTGCTGCTGCGCCAGCAGACTGAAGAAACCCGGGCGCTCCCGCTCCATGCGTGCCGCCCAGACGCGGTTGTTGTCAAGCAGATGCTGCAGGGATTGGATCAGGGGTGGAGACATGGCCTTCAATCATATCCCGCCCGAGGGCCCTGTAACTTTCAAAAGCGCTTGCCCGCACGACTATCATTGCCCTCCTACACAGCAACACCCGCAAACTCTGCGCTCGGGCTAGACCTGCGAGCAACTCGCTGAAAATCGTGCCCGTCAACCTCAAAGTTCATTTATGAAAACATACGACCTCTACGCCATCGGTAACGCCCTGGTGGATTCAGAATACGAAGTCTCTGACGAGCAACTCGCAACCATGCGCGTGGACAAAAGGCACATGACCCTGATCGACGCTGCGCGGCGCACCGAATTGCTTGCTCATCTGGGCCACGTTCACGTGCGGCGCACCGGTGGTGGCTCGGCCGGCAACACCGTGGTCGCCTTGGCGCAACTGGGTGGCAAGGCGTTTTATTCCTGCCGCGTGGCCGACGACGAACTGGGTGCGTTCTACACGCAGGACCTGCACGCCAATGGCGTTGCCACCAACCTCACGCACACCAAGGCGGCGCCGGGTCAGACCGGCATTTGCATGGTGATGGTGACGCCCGATGCCGAGCGCAGTATGAGTACCTTTCTGGGCGCGACCGCCGAACTCGATCACACGTCCCTGCACGAGAAGGACATTGTCAAGTCCAGGATTTACTACATGGAAGGCTATCTGGCCGCTTCGCCCAGCGGTTTGCAGGCTGCGCTGCAAGGGCGCCAGATGGCGCAGGACGCCGGTGTGCAACTGGCCACCACGCTCAGCGATGTGAGCATGATCAACTTCTGCAAACCGGGACTCGACGCCATCATTGGGCAGGGCTTGGACTACCTGTTTTGCAACGAAGAAGAGGCGCAGGTCTGGTGTGACTCCAAAGACTTGGCTGCTATCTGCCGGCAGATGAGTCAACTTGCCCGAACCGTTTGCCTGACGCGTGGGCCGCTGGGCTGCGTGGTGCTTGAAGGAGCACGGCAAACCAAGGTGCCCGCCGCCAGCGTGAAAGCACTCGATACCAACGGCGCTGGCGACATGTTTGCCGGCGCCTTCATGTACGCAGCGACCCATGGCAACAATCATGAGCAAGCCGCCTGGCTGGCCAACCAGGCGGCAGCACAGGTGGTCAGTCAGTATGGCAACCGTCTCAGCCTGGATGCCATGGACGCCATCAAGGCGCGCTTTGCCCAGCAACTGGCAGGTTGATTGCCAAGGGGGGGCACGGCAATCCGCCGTGGACGCCCCTCTTACATCGTCTCGCCAAACAGCTCACGCCCGATCAGCATGCGCCGGATTTCACTGGTGCCAGCGCCGATTTCATAGAGTTTGGCGTCGCGCCACAGGCGCCCCAGCGGGTATTCATTGATGTAGCCGTTGCCACCGAAGATCTGCACGCCTTCGCCGGCCATCCAGGTCGCTTTTTCGGCGCACCACAGAATGACGGAGGCGCAGTCCTTGCGCACCTGGCGCACATGGGCAGTGCCCAGCAGGTCCAGGTTCTTGGCCACGGTGTAGGCGAAGGAGCGACCCGCTTGCAGTACGGTGTACATATCGGCGACCTTGCCCTGGATCAGCTGAAACTCGCCGATGCTCTGGCCAAACTGCTTGCGGTCGTGAATGTAGGGGATGACGTTGTCCATTACCGACTGCATGATGCCCAACGGCCCGCCGGTGAGCACGGCACGCTCGTAGTCCAGGCCACTCATCAGCACTTTGGCGCCGCTACCGAGTCCGCCCAGAATGTTTTGCGCGGGCACCTCGCAGTTGTTGAACACCAGCTCACACGTGTGCGAGCCGCGCATGCCGAGCTTGTCGAGTTTTTGTGCGACCGTGAAACCCTTCATGCCCTTCTCGATCAAAAAGGCGGTCACGCCGCGCGCGCCGAGTTCGGGCTCGGTCTTGGCGTACACCACCAGCGTGTCGGCGTCGGGCCCGTTGGTGATCCACATCTTGTTGCCGTTAAGCAGGTAGTAGCCGCCCTTGTCTTCGGCTTTGAGCTTCATGCTGATGACATCCGAGCCGGCACCGGGCTCGCTCATGGCGAGCGCGCCGACGTGCTCGCCCGAGATCAGCTTGGGCAGGTACTTCTTGCGCTGCTCGGCGCTGCCGTTGCGGTTGATCTGGTTCACGCACAGGTTGCTGTGCGCACCGTAGGACAGGC
>CAITXW010000382.1 GCA_903896425.1 uncultured beta proteobacterium
CTGCGCCCAACGGTGAGCCACACCGGATCGGTCACGTCTCGGACTTCAAGGGCATCCGCTTGACCACGGCCACCCATTGGTCGCATCGGCAGGACTGCACCAACTGCCCGGTGCTTCAGTCCTGTAAGGGATCGTGCATGTTCTTGGAAGGGCACCTTTGGGATGCAGCGTGTGACAACGCGTTCGCGGATCACTTGCCATTCTTTGCGGCGGCCATTGAGCACCTCACGGGCTACATGCCCTTCTTCATTGATGGGCCACAGCGCGAGAGCCGCAAAGATATCTTCGGTCTGATCGCCGAAGCGACGAAGGCCCCCGTAGCAGCATAGCCAACACCCCAACACAACTAGTTTCACAACCCGACCGCCCGAGGCACATGCCTTTGGCGGTCATTTTTTTGGAGATTCACCATGGCAGAACCAACCAGCAGCGGCGTAGCAGGTGCCGCAGCATTCAAAGCAGCCGGAGGCCTGGCCGGCGCACTCGCAGGCGGTGCCGCACTTGCCGCAGTCGTCGTCATGCTGATGACGCCACCGCGATCCAAGCGGGAATGGGCAGTCGGACTGATCAGCACTGTGGTGTCCAGCATCGGTGGTGGCGCAGTGATGGTGCAGTATTTCCAGCTACAGGAATGGGTGCACACGGTCGTGGGTTTGGTGGCATTGGGCGGTCTGATCTTTGGCTGTGGTCTGCCAGGTTGGGCCATCGTGCGCTGGGTCTTCAACTTCATTGAGAAAAACCGGGATGCCGGAATTGATGAGATTGCCCATGACGTGAAGGAGATCCTGTAATGATTGCCCAGGACTTCATCAACCTCGTTGCTCCGGCGGCACTTGCCTCGGCCAAGGCCACGGGTGTGCCTGCCAGTTTTACCGTTGCGGAAGCAGCCCTTGAGTCGGGCTGGGGCTCGTCACAGCTTGCCACCCAGGGCAAGAATCTGTTTGGTGTGAAGGCCGATCCGTCTTGGCACGGAGATGTTCTGACACTGAACACTCGAGAGTTTCTGCACGGCACGTGGGTCATGGTGCCTGCGCGCTGGCGCAAGTACGCCGATTGGCAGGCGTGCATGGATGACCACGCGGCGTTCTTGCACCAGAACCGCCGCTACGAGTCGTGCTTTTTGTGCGCAACCGGTGATGCTTTTGCCAGGGCAGTGGCGCAGGCAGGATACGCGACGGATCCAGACTACGCGGCCAAGCTCACTTCCATCATCGACCAGCATCAGTTGGCCAGCCTGGACGGGGTGGCGTGATGTTTCCGACCGTGAGTGTTCTCGCGGCTTTACCCTGGCGGCTCCTCGCCATTGTTGCCCTGGCCGCGGTCATTTTCATTGGTGGTTGTCAGTTCGGGGAGAGCCGTGTCACGGCCAAGTGGGATGCCGAAAAGCTCGCAGGTGCACAGGTTGTTGCCAAACAGGCAGAGCACGTTGCCGCAGTCAATGCGCAGGAATCCACCATTAATCAGGAGATCTCAAATGAATTTCAGAAAGCCAAAGCGGCTATTTTCACAAATGGCGGTGATCTGCTTGCCCGTGTTCCTGTGCGCGTGCGCGTCGACGCCGCAGGTCGTGACAGCGCCGTGCCCAGCGTTTCCGACAGTCCCACCCGAACTGATGCAGTCACCGCCGACGCTGTACCTGTTGCC
>CAITXW010000383.1 GCA_903896425.1 uncultured beta proteobacterium
CCTGCTTTGCGGTGTGGTGAGCAGCACGATGATCACGATGCACGGTGGCGTTTATCTGGCCCATCGCACCGAAGGCGTGATCCAGGCGCGTGCCGTCAAAGGCGCGATCGGCGCCGCTCTGGTGATGGTTCTGGCCTTTGTGGCCGCCGGCTTCTGGGTCAGCCTGGGCATTGACGGCTACCGCATCACCTCGGTCATGGACCCGAACGCTCTGCCCGACCCAATGACCAAGACCGTGGTGCGTGAAGCCGGCGCCTGGATGGCCAACTACGGCCGCGCGCCGGCGCTGTGGCTGCTGCCGGCACTGGGCGTGTTGGGCGCGCTGCTGGCCGCCCTGCTGCTGCTCAAACGCGCCACGCTCACCGCGTTTGTCGTCTCGTCGCTGGCCCTGCTCGGTGTCATCGGCACGGCCGGTGCTTCCATGTTCCCCTTCGTCATGCCGTCGAGCTCGATGCCCGCTGCCAGCCTGACGGTATGGGACAGCGTGTCAAGCCATATGACCCTCGGAATCATGTTCTGGTGCACGCTGCTCTTCATGCCACTGATCATTCTCTACACCAGTTGGGCCTACCGCGTGATGCGTGGCAAGGTGACCGCCGCCTACGTGCAGGAACACGAACATGCGGCTTATTGATCTCTTCAACCGGCTGGCCTGAACGCCATTCAAAGGATTTCACATGTGGTACTTCTCCTGGATTCTCGGTGTCGGCTTTGCTGTGCTGCTGGCGATTCTGAACGCGATGTGGGGCGAAAACGAAGAGGCCCGCAAGCTCGCCAACGGGCGCAAAGGCGAGTGACCGATCATGCTGACGCGCAAGCTTGCAAGCGATGATGCAACGGTGGTACCGGCGCACGCCGCCATCCACCTGCCGAGCCTGTTCGCGGCCCTGAGCATCATGCTGGGCGGCACCATCTATCCGTTTCTGATGATGCGTGCCAACGGCACGGCGAATCACGCGCTGGCGCTGGCCCTGTTCTGGGCCATGAGCGCCGGCATGGTCAGAGGCGTCGGCTTCGTGCCACGTGCCTGGGGCTGGCGTCTTCTGTTCTCGGACTGGTCGTGTCTGGCTGCGCTGCTGCTGGCGGCTGGCCTGCGCTGGGGATTCTGAGATGTATTTCCGCATCCTGCATGACGAAGTCAGTGGCGACCTGAGCTATCTGCTGGCCGACATGGACGCGCGTGAAGCGATCCTGATTGATCCGCACGGTCGTGACCTGACCCTGCTGGCCGCTCTGCTGTCGGAATGCGACCTGCGCCTGCGCTGGGTGCTGCGCACGCACCACCACGATCACCTGCATCCAGAAGAAGCAGCCCTGTTGGCGCAACTGGGCGCACCCCTGGTGCAGGGCGCGGCGGGACCGGGCGCTCAGGTCCACACCGACGGCGACATCCTGCCCTTTGGCAATGAACTGGTGCGCGTGCTGGCCACGCCGGGCCACACGGCAAGCTGCCTGAGCTTTGCCTGGCGCGACCGTTTTTTTTGCGGCGGCCTGCTGGCCGTCGATGCCTGTCCGCACCAGCCCGTCCCGCTGTTGCCTGAAGCGCTGTGGGACAGTGTCGCGCAGCGCGTCTTCTCGCTGGCCGACGAAACGCTGCTGTTCGCCGGGCACGAGCGCCGCTCGCGCGCCGTCAGCACGGTGCAGGAGCAGCGCCGCTGGCATCCATTTTTTGCCGGTTTGTCGCGCGATGCTTTTCTGGCCCGGGTGTCCGCCCTGCCAGCGACCGGCGCACGCGGAGCCTCTTCCTGAGGCCAGACCGATGATGACGTCAACAGTGCAAACTGCTTACGAAGCCTTGGGCGGCGAAGCGGGTGTGCGCGCACTGGTAAAGAATTTTTACGCGTTGATGGACGATTTGCCCGAGACTTTCGCGCTGCGCATGATGCACCCCGAGAGACTGAGCGGCAGCGAAACCAGCCTGTTTGAGTTCCTCTCAGGTTGGTTTGGCGGGCCCGATTTGTATGTCGCGAAAAAAGGGCATCCCCGTCTGCGCATGCGCCATGCGAACTTCCGGGTCAGTCCCGCGATGCGTGACCAGTGGCTGCTGTGCATGACGCAGGCACTCGACGCGCAGGTGGCGGATACCGACTTGCGCTCGCGCCTGATTGAAAAATTCTCGCAAATGGCCAGCCATCTGCTGAACTCCCCTGACGCCGCCGCCGGGACCGTGTCCGCCACGCCGCAACACGGCGACAATATCAGCCTTAACTTAAGTAAGCCCCGCACGATCATGAAAACCGCCCACGATCTCGTCACCGCAGCCAAGGCCCGCGTCCAGGAAGTCGCCATCGCCGAAGCCGAGCAAGCGATCCGCGAAGCCGATGTCCTGCTCGATGTACGTGAAGCCGACGAATACGCAGCCGGACACCTGCCGGGTGCCATCCACGCCTCGCGCGGTCTGCTCGAATTCAAGCTCAGCAGCAGCCCCGAACTGAACTCACGCGATCTGCGCATCGTCCTGTATTGCAAAACCAGCGGCCGTGCGGCTCTGGCCGCTTGCGCCCTGCACGACATGGGCTATCTGCAGGTCAAGTCCATCAGCGGCGGCTTCGATGCCTGGCTCACTGCCGGCAAACCAATTGTCAAACCCAGCCTGCCCGCCTTCGAATAAGGCAAGACGCAGACGCCAACAACCCGGAGAAACCATGAAAGCCTTCCAGGACTACTACCCCGAAAACGTTTCGCACTGCTACGGTTGCGGCTCAAAAAACCAGCACGGGCACCGGATCAAGACCTTCTGGGACGGCGAAGAAACTGTCACCTGGTACACACCCGAGCCCCACCACACAGCGATCCCCGGTTTTGTCTACGGCGGCCTGATTGCCTCGCTGATTGATTGCCACGGCACCGGCACGGCAGCGGCCGCGATGTACCGCGCCGAAGGACGCGCGATGGACACGCTGCCGCCATTTCGCTTTGTCACGGGCGCACTGCACGTGGATTTTCTGAAACCGACACCGATGGGCGCGCTCGAAATACGCGGCCGCATCAAGGAGATCAAGGGCCGCAAAGTGGTCGTTGAGAGCACCGTGCTGGCCAATGGCGTGGCAACGGCGCGTGGCGAAGTGGTGGCCCTGCAAATGCCCGACAGCTTCGGGGCCTGACAAGCTAATTTAACGTTGAAAGGAAACACACGATGAAACTGCTAAGCGATTTGTTTTCGACTGACTACGGTCTGATGAGTGCCGCGGTGATTGCCTTCATGCTCGGCATGGCAGTCTGGTTCTGGGCGTTTTTCAAGCGCAAGATGGCGCAGGACGCCAAGAACGCCGGGCGTTGAATAGTTGATACAGGAAAAGGACAGCGCTTGAGTACCGACGCACCGAAATCCCGCAAAGTCATCCCCATCGCAGCCCAGAGCGCCGATGGGGAACTGATCTCGCTGTACGCCTCGCACCAGAAGATCCACCCTCGCAGTACGACGGGCTTCTTTACCAACTGGCGCTGGGCCATGGTGTGGCTCACCCAAATCATCTTCTACGGCCTTCCCTGGCTGGAGTGGGGGCAGCGCCAGGCGGTGCTGTTTGATCTGGGTGCGCGGCGCTTCTACATCTTCGGCTTGGTGCTGTACCCGCAGGACTTCATCTACCTCACCGGCTTGATGGTGATCAGCGCCTTGTCGCTGTTTTTGTTCACCGCCGTGGCCGGTCGCCTGTGGTGTGGCTACGCTTGCCCGCAGACGGTCTACACCGAAATCTTCCTCTGGATCGAGAACAAGGTTGAAGGCAACCGCAGCGCGCGCATGCGCCGCGACGCACAGCCCTGGAGCGTAGCGAAGGCCAGCCGCAAAAGCCTCAAGCACCTGCTGTGGCTGCTGCTGGCGCTGTGGACGGGTTTCAGCTTTGTCGGCTACTTCACCCCGATCAAGGAACTCGGCGTTGAAGTCATTCAAATGAGCATGGGCTCCTGGGAAATCTTCTGGACCTTCTTCTACGGCTTTGCCACCTACGGCAACGCCGGCTTCATGCGCGAGCAGGTCTGCAAACACATGTGCCCGTATGCGCGCTTCCAGAGCGCCATGTTCGACAAGGACACGCTGATCGTCACCTACGACACCGAGCGTGGCGA
>CAITXW010000384.1 GCA_903896425.1 uncultured beta proteobacterium
CGCGCCCATTGCGCCCAAACCAACGATCAAACCGCAAGCCAGTGCCACGAGGCCGAGAATGTTTTCCATGATTGCTCCTAAAAAGTACGTAAAAGAAAAGAAAAAGAAAAGAAAAAACGATTAGTGTGAGCTGTGGGCCTGCCCCACATAAATCAGCGTCAACATCATGAAGATGAAGGCTTGCAGCGTGATCACCAGAATGTGAAACAGCGTCCAGACCGTTCCAGCAAACACTTGCCCAAATCCCAGCCAGAACCCGCCCGAGAGCGGATTGAGTTGCCAGGCCCATGCGCCACCCATCAGGGCGATCAACATGAAAATCAGTTCGCCGGCAAACATGTTGCCGAACAACCGCATGCCGTGCGAGACGGTCTTGGCGGCAAATTCAATCATCTGCATCAGGAAGTTAATCGGGTACAGAAAAATATTGTCGCCAAACGGTGCCGCCACCAGTTCATGCGTCCAGCCGCCCAGGCCCTTGATCTTGATGCTGTAAAAAATGCAGACCAGCAGCACGCTGACCGACATGCCCAGTGTGGTCGAGAGATCGGCCGTCGGCACGACGCGCATGTAATTCATGTAGCCCATTGCCGGGCCAACACCATGCCAGAGGGCCGGAAGGGCGTCGACCGGCAGCATGTCCATGGCGTTCATCAGGAAAATCCAGACAAACACCGTCAACGCCAAGGGAGAAACCAGCTTGCGGCTGGTTGCGTTGTGAATCACGCCCTTGGCTTGTGTTTCCACCATTTCGGCCAGGATTTCAATGGCCGCCTGGAAGCGCCCCGGCACGCCGGAAGTCACGTTGCGCGCGGCGCGCCACAGGATAAAGCAGCCAATCACACCCAGCAACACGGAATAAACCAAGGAATCCAGATTGAAAACGCTGAAATCGACGATGCTGTGCTGCTCGGCGTTTTCAAACGAGAAGTTCTTCTGCAAATGATGCAGGTGATGCTGGACGTATTCTCCAGCTGTCGGGGCATGTGTTGCAGCGTGTTCAGCAGCCATAGTTCACCACTTTTTCAATTCTTATTGACAGCATTCTGGCGCTTTGGGCGCAACCAAATGGCCACCCAATGCACCTTCATCGTCACCACAAAACCAGCCAGCAACGCCAGCCAGTTCAATTGCAAAACCAACTTTGGCGCAGCCAGCAGCATCGCCACCGTCAAGCCAATCTTGACCATCTCCCACACCACAAACCCGGCCAGAGCCGAGCCTGCGCTGGCAGCCTCACGCTGCCGTAACAAGCCACGGGCAAACAAGGCTGCGGGAATAACCACCGCCAGCGCCCCGTAAGCAGCAGACCAGGCCAGCGCCGGTTTGCGCGTCAAAGCCCAGAAAACCAGGGCCACCAGCACACCCACCAACATCTGCCAGCGCACCACCCGCCAGGGCGACACCATGGGCTGCTGCTCGCGCAGCGCCTGCGCCTCAACCGCAGTCAGCGGCTTGAACGCAGGTTCTTCGAGTTCGTCTGTATCAAATTCTGAAACTGGCGCGATTATCGGCATTTGAAATTACACGCAGGTTACACGCCCGTCTCATGCAGCAAGCGCCGCAAAGCCTCGGATTATACGTAGATGCCCCCCGGCTTTTGATCGATTCTGTTGATGAAGATCAATCTTGTCCAGACCACCTCCATGCCCAGCCCGCAATCCTGTATTAAGAATTGCCGCCTCATATCGTGGCCAGTCGACACGCATGACGCCTGATTTAGAGCCTAACTGACACGACAGCGATAATTCGCGCATGGACACCTTGCCCCCGCTACCCTGCTACCTCAACGGCGAGTTCACGGAACTGCCCAAGGCCAAGATCAGTGTCATGGACCGTGGCTTCATCTTTGGTGACGGCGTCTACGAAGTGGCGCCGGTTTATGCCGGTCAGTTGTTCCGCTTTGATCAACACATGGCACGGCTGGAACGCAGCTTGGCTGAACTGCGCATCGCCAACCCTTTGAGCAAGGCACAGTGGACCGCCATCGCGCAGCAACTGATCACCGGTTACGCCAAGTCCACTGGCGAGCGGGAACAGGATATCGATCAGCTGATCTACATCCAGATCACACGTGGTGTGGCCATGCGCGATCACGTCATGCCAACGGACATCACACCGACCGTGTTCGTCATGAGCAACCGCATGAAACCGGTGCCGGCGGCGCAGCGCGCAAGCGGCCTGGCCTGCGTAACCGCCGACGATTTTCGCTGGGAAAAGGCCCACATCAAAAGCACCAGCCTGCTTGGCGCCGTGTTTGCGCGCCAGATCAGCTTTGACGCCGGGACCATGGAAACCGTGATGTTCCGCCATGGGTTTCTGAGTGAGGCAGCCGCCAGCAACGTCTGGGTCGTTACGCACGGCAAGGTACTGGGCGTGCCCAAGGACAACCTGGTACTCGAAGGCATCCGCTTCGGGCTGATCGAGGAAATCTGCCGGGCACAGGGTATTGGCTTCGAGTTGCGCCGCATCAGCCGCGATGAAGTCCTGAACGCCGATGAGTTGCTATTGTCATCGGCCAGCAAGGAGGTCGTCGCTATCACCACGCTCGATGGCAAGCCGGTTGGCAACAGCAAACCCGGGCCCGTCTACGCCGCCCTGTACGCGGGCTACCAGACGCTCAAGCCGCATGCGGCACAAGGACCTGCAAAGTGACCGACCCCGCCGCATCGCTGATCGAATACCCATCACTGTTTCCCATCAAGGTCATGGGGCTCAAAACTGACGGGCTGGTGCACGCCATCAGCCTGATCGCTCATCATTTCGACCCTGCATTTGACGCCACCACCATTGAGCTGCGTGAAAGCAAAGGCGGCAAATACCTGGGCATCACCATCACTGTCACCGCTACCAGCCGGGAGCAACTCGACGAGCTCTACCGCACGCTTTCGACACACCCGATGGTCAAGATGGTGCTGTAACACCGCATGCAGATGACGCCGCAGTTCCTGGGCCAGGTCGACTACCTGCCAACCTACGCTGCAATGCAGGCATTTACCGCCGCACGCAGCGTCGACACCCCTGATGCGTTGTGGATTTGCGAACATCCGCCGGTCTACACACAAGGACTGGCCGGCAAGGCTGTGCACCTCCTGAATCCGGCCAGTATTCCCGTGGTGCAGACCAACCGCGGTGGCCAGGTCACTTACCACGGCCCAGGCCAGGTGGTGGCGTATCCGCTGATCGATCTCAAACGCGCCGGCTATTTCGTCAAGGAATACGTCTACCGCATCGAAGAAGCGCTGATCCGCACGCTGATGCACTTTGGTGTAACAGGGCACCGGGTTGCCGGTGCACCCGGCATTTATGTGCGAGTGGATGACCCGTTCTCGCATGCCATGCTGGCGCCGAGAAAATTGGGGTCGGAAGTAATGGGGTCGGATCCGGCCGCGCAGCGGAACGGCTCTGACCCCTTTTCTTCCGGATCCGACCCCATTTCTTCCCCAAATTTCACCGGCCTGGGCAAGATCGCCGCGCTGGGCATCAAGGTCAGCCGCAACTGCACCTACCACGGCCTGGCGCTCAACGTAGCGATGGACCTGGAGCCCTTCTCGCGCATCAACCCCTGCGGCTATCAGGGCTTGCAAACGGTTGACCTCTCTACAATCGGCGTCTGCGTTGCCTGGCAGGAAGCTGCCAGCGTACTGGGGCGCAAACTGGCAACTTACCTGGCACCCTGATTTCCATCCGGCCCTTTCTATGACCACCCCCGACAAAACAAACCCCGGCGCAAGCTACGACCCCACGGTCAAGCAAAAAGCTGCAGCCAAGCTCTCGCGCATCCCGATCAAGGTGCAGCCCGGCGAAGTTTTGAGGAAACCGGAGTGGATCCGCGTCAAAGCCGGCTCACCCAGCACCCGCTTCTATGAAATCAAGGACGTGCTGCGCAGCAACAAGCTGGTCACGGTATGCGAGGAAGCCAGTTGCCCCAACATCGGCGAGTGCTTCGGCAAAGGCACAGCCACCTTCATGATCATGGGTGACAAGTGCACGCGGCGCTGCCCGTTTTGCGACGTCGGCCACGGCCGACCCGACCCACTGGACGTCAACGAGCCAGCGAATCTGGCGCGCACCATTGCCCAACTCAAGCTCAAATACGTGGTGATCACCAGCGTCGACCGCGACGACCTGCGCGATGGCGGCAGTCAGCACTTCGTCGACTGCATCCGCGAGACGCGCGCACTCTCACCCGACACGCAGATAGAGATTCTGGTTCCCGATTTCCGTGGCCGCGATGACCGCGCCCTGGAGATTTTGAAAGCCGCACCGCCCGATGTAATGAACCACAACCTGGAAACCGTGCCGCGCTTGTACAAGGAAGCCCGGCCCGGCAGCGACTATCAGTTCAGCCTGAACCTGCTGAAAAAATTCAAAGCCCTGTTCCCGAATGTGCCGACCAAGAGTGGGCTGATGGTCGGACTCGGCGAGACCGACGACGAGATACTGGCCGTGATGCAAGAGATGCGCGCACACGGCATCGAGATGCTGACCCTGGGTCAGTACCTGGCGCCTTCGACCAGCCACCTCACCGTCAAGCGCTATGTGCACCCGGACACCTTCAAAATGTTCGAAGCCAAGGCCTATGAGATGGGCTTCAAGCACGCCGCCGTCGGCGCCATGGTGCGCTCGAGCTACCACGCTGACCAGCAGGCCGACCACGCCATGGGCCGATGAGGGCCAATCTCTACGCCCTCGCGGCGATCGCCCTGTGGGCCTCGCTGGCGACACTTGGCGTCTCGCTCAAGCATGTACCACCGTTTCTTTTGACCGGCATTGCCCTGCTGGTAGGCAGCGTGCTGACGTGGCCGTCTGCGCTGAAAGACCGGCGCCAATGGAGGATCGGGCCCAGCACGCTGGGCTTGGGCGTCTTCACACTGTTTGGTTACCACTTCTTGCTCTTTATCGGCCTGCGTCTGGCGCCAGCGGTAGAGGTGAACCTGATCAACTACCTGTGGCCCTTGCTGATCGTGGTGCTGGCCTCGCTCTACCTGCCGGGGCTGAAGCTGCGCGGCGTCCATATAGCCGCTGCAGTGCTCGGTTTTTCCGGCGCCGCCATTGCAATTCTGGGCGGGCGTGAGCTTGCCAGCGCAGCGGTGGACAAACCCGGCTGGGGTGCGCTCCCGGGCTACCTGCTGGCGCTGGGCTCGGCCTTTATCTGGGCCAACTACTCGCTTCAAACCAAGCGCGCCGAACTGACGGGCAAGAGTTTTCCCACAGCGTCGATCGGCCTGTTCGGCCTGGTCTCGGGGGCGCTATCGCTGGCCTGTCACTGGGGGCTGGAGCCCGCCGTTGCGCTCAGCGGCCACGACTGGCTGCTGTTGCTGGTGCTCGGCCTGGGACCGCTGGGTGCGGCTTTTCTGCTCTGGGACAAGGCCCTGAAACTCGGCGATGTGCGCCATGTCGGCCTGCTGAGCTACCTGACGCCGCTGGCCTCCACCGTTCTGCTGATGCAGGTTACCGGTCGCGCCCTGAGCTGGCATATCGCACTGGCCGCGGCCCTGATCATCGGCGCCGCGCTGCTGGGCATGCGCCGCGCCCGAGTGCCGACGCAATAGCAGTGGAGTTATGACGCCGGCAGACCGACAATTCAGCCATGATCAAGCTCAAAGACATCGAAGCTGCCGCCGCGCGCCTGCAAGGACATCTGCTGCGCACACCCTGCCTGGCCTCCAAAACGCTTTCGGAGATCACCGGCGCACAGGTATTCCTGAAATTCGAGAACCTGCAATTCACCGCATCCTTCAAAGAGCGCGGCGCCTGCAACAAGCTGGCGCAGCTCACACCCCAGCAATGCCAGCGTGGCGTCATCGCCGTGAGCGCTGGCAACCATGCACAGGGCGTGGCCTATCATGCGCAGCGTCTGGGACTGCGGGCCGTGATCGTAATGCCGCGCTTCACCCCAAGCGTCAAGGTTGAGCGCACACGCGGCTTTGGCGCCGAAATCGTCCTGCACGGCGATACGCTGGACCAGGCCTATCAGCACGCACTGGCACTGGCAAACGCGCAGCAGTTGGTCTTCATCCACCCCTACGACGACGCTGACATCGTGGCCGGCCAAGGAACGGTGGCGCTGGAGATGCTGCAGGACGTGCCGGATCTGGACACGCTGCTGGTGTCGGTTGGCGGTGGTGGCCTGATTGCCGGAATAGCGGTCGCCGCCAAAGCATTACGACCCGGCATCGAAATCATTGGCGTACAAAGCGCTCGTTTTCCGGCCATGGTGAACGCCATCAAGGGCACGCATCACCCGCAGGGCGTGAGCAGCATTGCAGAAGGCATTGCCGTGGGCACGCCGGGCAAACTCCCGCAAACCATCATCGCAAACCAAGTAAGCGACCTGCTGCTGGTCGAGGAGGGCGACATCGAGCAGGCCATCGTCATGCTGCTGGAGATCGAGAAGACGCTGGTCGAAGGCGCCGGCGCGGCTGGACTGGCAGCGCTACTCAAGTACCCGCAGCAGTTGCGCGGCAAGCGCGTCGGCCTGGTGCTCAGCGGCGGCAATATCGATCCCCTGCTGCTGGCCGCCATCATCGAGCGCGGCATGGTGCGCGCCGGACGACTGGCGCGCATCCGCGTCAGCGCCCGCGATATTCCCGGCACGCTGGCGCTGATCACAGCCAGCGTAGCCGAAGCCGGAGCCAATATTGACGAGGTCCATCACCAACGCGCTTTCACCACCCTGGCGGCTCAAAATGTTGAGGTCGAACTGGTCATCCAGACACGCGGCCCGCAGCATATCGAGCAGGTACTGGACCATCTGCTGGCGGCCGGACTACAAGCGCAAGTCCTACCGTGAAGCGCAGCGCACAGCCGCATCTTGCCCCGACTTGCACATGATTTCACCGGCATGAGTAGAATCCGCCTCTTTCCAATCCAGCAATCGCAAGGAGCCGCCATGTCAAGCCCCACCCCCACCCAGCAGACCTCTGACATCGACCCGGTGGAATCAGTCGTCTCCTCGATGCCGCTGGTGTTGCCACTGGC